>DLZQ01000046.1:37466-47013 GCA_003447295.1 Lachnospiraceae bacterium | reverse complement strand
GAGTGCACCGCCAGGGGCTCGAACCCTGGACACCCTGATTAAGAGTCAGGTGCTCGACCAACTGAGCTAGCGGTGCATTTTCTGTGTCGTTGTTATGTCTCCCGCAACGACAAGACATATATTATCACATGGTTTTCAAGAATGCAAGTACTTTTTGAAAAAAATTTAAATATTTTTTTCGATTTATTTGTACAATAGGTGAAATTACTGTTTTTTACGGGCTTCCTGGCACTTTTTGCAGTAGCCGTACAGCTCTAATTTGTGTCCGGTGACAGTGAAGTCTCCGGTATCCTGCTCTAAATGCACATGTGCAAAGGGGCAGCTGGGCAGCGGAATCCGCTTATGACATTCCAGGCAGACCGCATAATGGGTATGTTCCCCGCGGTTCAATTCGTATACTACGGTACCGTCTCCCATGAACGTTGTCTTCTCTACCATTCCGTGTTCTTCAAATGTTGCCAGAATCCGGTAGATCGTGGATACAGCATAATCGCTGCCTTCGTGATCTCTCTCAATACGATTGTAAATCTGCACGGCGCTGAGGGGCTCGGTCGCTTCCTCCAGCACCTGATACACGCATTTTCTCTGTTTGGTCCATTTTAATCCCTTGGGATAAGAAATATCATTGTGTTCACATTTATGTTCTTCCATAGATATCTGTCCTTTTATATTGCGATCCGGGGCATCAGCAGTGCTGCTCAGCTCGGTAACGCCCTGCGTTCCCTCACTGGACGGGCGTCGCCCTATCAAAATTGGATCTGCCTCTTATGCCTGCAAGCAGTCAAAGAGTCAGCTCTCAATTTTGGCACTGCTCGTGCCTACAACCAGTTTATCACAATTCCTGTCAAAACACCAATCACATATAAAATTCCCACGATTTTCAGATTTTCCTTTTTATCCGGATTCACACGGAACAACACCAGCAGTCCTACTCCCGCGCCTACCAGCAATCCGGACATCATGGCTCCAAGGCTGATCACACCACTGATATACAATTGCGTTATGGTCACAGATGCTGCACAGTTGGGGATCAGTCCCACCAATCCTGCCAGCACAGGTCCCAGTACGGGACGATTCAGGATCAGACCGGCCAGAACATCTTCTCCCACAAAATGCAGTGCTGTGTTCAGAACAAATCCAATGACTATAATGAAAAAGGTAATGTGAAGCGTATGTTTTACCGCAGACAGAAAAATGCCATCCTCTTCACAATGGCAGTTCTCATGCTCACAGATTTCATGAATGTGCTCTTCCTCTTCATGATCATTGTCCCCATGCCCGTGAACATGGTCATGAGGATATATCTTCCTCTCCCTGACCAACAGATCGATCACAAACCCGGCTATGGCACCAATGGCTGCTTTCGCTCCCAGCACGCCCAGTACAAAGCGGATATCCATTTTCTCCGAAATCAGGATCGGCAGCATCTCATCAGAGGTGGACAGATAAATGGCTATCAGTGTTCCCAGGGTGATCACCCTGCCTGCATATAAGTTGGATGCCGCTGCCGAGAATCCACACTGAGGCAGCACACCTGCCACGCCACCGATCAACGGCCCCATTTTACCTGCTTTACGCACCATATGTGTGGTCTTCTCGCCGGCCTTATGCTCCAGATATTCCATAGCCAGATAGGTCAGGAACAAAAACGGCACCAGCTTTATACTATCTATTAAAGTATCTAAAATAACTTCCGACATAACTCTTACCTTTCCATACTTTCTTTATCAAATGAATACTTAATCATATATTTGTTCTAAATGCAAATGAGTTGCATTTGCATTTAGAACTATAACACATTTTTTCATATTGTCAATATTTTAATTATAAAAAATGCGCTATGCTATGATAAGCTACGAAAAGCAAGAGAATGCCCACCCGGGCAAAAGCCAGCCGGTATACCGTCTTATTATTGCACTTCGATCAATCCTTTTTTCTTCCATGCTCCGCTCCGCCAGCGCATCATCATGCCGACCGCACGGCAGCATTCATCTGCTGTCAGACCGATATAAGCACCCACTACTGCCAGATGCAGCTGTATCCCCAACAGATACGTTCCTCCCGCTGCACACAAAAACATGAAAACAGCTCCGAGGATCACCGGAAATACAGCATCTCCACTGGTTTTCAGTGCATTTCCGTATACCAGATTTGTTACTCGTCCGGCTTCCAGGGCAATATCAATAAACATCAGCTTCTGCACTAGTTCTACCATACTCTTATCCTGCGTGAAAAAAGAGATCAGGACCGGGGCACTGACTGCAAACAGAAATTCTGTTCCCATCGCCAGTACCGCTCCGATCGCCGCAGATTTTTTAGTCTGCTTATCACATATTTCATATTTTCCCGCACCCATGTACCATCCGGTCATAATGGCATTCGCCTGGGCAAGCGCATTTCCCACACAAAAGGATAAATTCGTGATCTGTGCCGTATAGGAGCGGGCAGCCACATTGATTCCTTCTGTATCCATCTGGTTCAGAAAACGGATCACCAGTGTCATCGCTATATTATAAATAATATTCTCCAAAGCGGAAGGTAATCCGATCCGGATGATCTTCCGCAAAATCTCTCCGGAATTTACCCTCTCCGAATATTTTTTTGCAGGGATCAGCCGCCGTACAAAGATCACTATCAATATCAGGTTCACCACTTTAGAGATCACTGTTGCGGATGCAACCCCCTGAACGCCGAGGTGGAAACGAAACAGAAACACGGCATTTAATATAAAATTCAGAATATTACCTGTCACAGTTGCGATCAGGGGCTGTTTCGTATATCCGAACGCACGCAGATATCCTGCCAGTATGGGAATCATTGCGTTCAGTATGCTTCCGCCTCCTACGATCCTCAGGTATTGTACGGCAGGCTCCTTCAATGCCGGTGCAATACCTACCACATACAGAATCCCATCGGAACAGAAAAACAAAAACACAGACATCACAACACCCAGGATCCCATTAAACCATAATCCCAGGGTCTTTGCCTGACAGGCGATCCCCGGTCTGCCCGCACCGATATTCTGTGTCATCACAGCCAGCATTCCCATAGAAACTACCGAATACATAATAATAAATACACCGATATAAGTATTTGCTGTTCCGACTGCTCCGACTGCCTGATCTCCCACAGAAGAAAGCATTAAGGTATCCACCATTCCGGACAACATGTAAAAGATCGTCTCCAGACACAGTGGTACAAATAATTGAAATAATGACTTATTCTGTCCTTCCATCATAGATTTTATATCCTTTCTGCGGTTCCTAAAAATTTTCATTTTCATTTTACAACTATTCAGAATACTATTCCGAATAGTCTCTTCAATTTTTACATATTACTACTTTATCTTTCCTAAAACTTGCATTTTTACCACAGAAAATTGACTTATTTCCACTTTTATAGTAATCTGACCATAATATCCTCTACTCCACTTCACAGAAAGGCCTGCCTATGTACCCTGAATTAAGAGAAGAACGCATTCACGGAACAAAAGAATTTCCTTTTAGCTGTTATCACCTGCATGATATGCCTGCTTTTTTTCAGATTCCTGTCCACTGGCATCCGGAGGTCGAGATCATATATGTCCGCTCCGGCTCTCTTAAGATCATCATTGAAGGAGAAGAATACGAAGCGGCCGGCGGCTCCGTCTATTTTGTAAATCCCGGTGAGCTTCATTTTATGGGTTCCGCAATTCCGGGCGTAGACTATCATACCCTGCTGTTCCCACTGGAATTTATTTCCTTTCAGACGGATGATCTGTTGGAAACGGAGTTTCTCCTTCCCTTGCGTAACCATGAATTGCTTTTGCATCATAATCTTTCCCACGAAAAAAGCTGTCCTGACATCATTTCTCTCATCCGTGAGATCCTGTCTGTCAGACAGCTTCCAAATACATTGAGCGGGCATTTCCGATTACGTATTTTATTGTTGTCACTTATCCAAAAAATTGCTTCCTGCGGAACCATTAACCCAATGGGCTCCAAAAGGAACGATCCGATGCAGCGTGAGATACTGACTTATCTGCAGTATAACTACACGGAACCCCTTCGATTGGAAACCCTGGCAGAGCAATTTCATTTATCCGAAAAATATTTGTCCCGCTATTTTAAGCAGCATTTTCATCTGACTCTGACGCAATACCTGATGCATCTGAGGCTGACCCATGCCTGCCATCTGTTAGAGAGCACCTCTCTGCCGGTTACGGAGGTTGCCCTGCAGTCCGGCTTCCCCAACGTGAGTCATTTTATCCGCTGCTTTCATAGGACATATCAGATGTCTCCGCTGCAATATCGTAAACAACTGCCCTATCAATGATCGTTTTCAAGAGCTCTTCTTGCAAGCTCCAGACATCCCATGATGCCCTGATCATCGTGAAGAGATGCCGGCACCACATAATGCTCCATGTCTGCAAGTTCATCCGTTACGATATAGCCATTGATATATTCCTTAAGCTTCTTGCGGATGAGCGGGAACAACTGCTCCTGATGCATGACACCGCCGCCTAAAATGATCATTTCCGGAGATACCGTCATGACATAGCCGGTCAGGGCCTGAGCAATGTAATCTGCCTCCAGCTCCCATACTTCCGGGCAATCTGCCAAGTCCACCGCTTTCCTGCCCCAGCGTTCTTCGATGGCAGGGCCTGCCGCCAGACCTTCCAGACAATTCTTATGATAAGGACATCTTCCGGCATAAGTATCTGCGGTCCGCTTCGTGATCAGCACATGCCCGGTCTCCGGATGGAGCATTCCGTGATGCAGCTCTCCGTTACTATAAATACCACCGCCGACACCGGTACCGATGGTCAGATACATGACACACTTTTTCCCTTGTGCCTGTCCGAAAGTCACTTCGCCAAGGACAGAACCATTCACATCCGTATCGAATCCCACAGGGCAATGAAGTGCCTCCTGCATCTGCCCAACAATATCGCAGTCCCTCCAGGCCAGCTTTGGCGTGGTTGTGATATAACCGTATTTTTCGGAATCTTTGTCCAGCTCAATAGGCCCGAAACAGGCAATTCCCAATGCATCGATCCCCTTGTCCCTAAAATAAGCAATCATCTTAGGAATCGTCTCCTTAGGCGTAGTTGTAGGAATCGATACCTGTTCATAAATTGTACCATTCTCATCCCCAATAGCGCAGACCATTTTTGTACCGCCGGCTTCCAATGCACCCAGACGTAATTTTGCCATATAAACTCCCTGCCTTTCCAGATTCTGTCTGTCAAATATATCCTGAGCTTTTCCTTCGGATTCTGCTCTCTGTGGTTAGTATAGCAAATCCTTTTCTCCCTGTTAATATCAATTTTTATGAAGTTTCTCTCTTTTTAATTTTCTCTTTTCCGGGGAATCTTTCCTATGATATACTTATTATACTGTTCTCAGTTACACACAAATTGCAGGAGGTTATATCATAATGAAAAAAATATGGATCGTCGGTTCCCTCGGTCACATGGGGCAGGCGTTGATCAAGTTGTTAGACATGATGGAATATGAATTATACGAAACCGATAAGGACGAGCTGGATATCACGGATGAACATGCAGTTTCCCTGTTCATGCACCGCAATCGTCCCGATGTCGTCATCAACTGTGCAGGATATCATCCTTCCTCCGGTGCCGCGCAGTCGGAGACAGATATGGCTTACAAGGTAAACGCCGTAGGTGCGAGAAATCTGGCGCAGTCTGCGGAGAGCATTCAGGCAAAACTCATACAGATCTCTACGGATGATGTATTTTCCAGCGCATCTGACACACCCTATAATGAGTTCGATGATGTAAATCCCGTGGGACTGTTTGCAAAATCCAAATATGCCGGAGAGAAATTCGTCATCCAGCTGATGACCCGCTATGTCATTATCCGAAGTTCCTGGATCTACGGCATCGGCAAAGACTTTTTGAATGAAGTACTCGAAGCTGCCGCAGACCCTCAGATATCCACTATGGAACTGCTAAATAACGACCGTGCGGTACCTACCTCCGCTGCAGAGCTTGCACGCGTGGTAAAATTTTTCATCGACAACGACCATTACGGTATCTATCACGCCGTATGCAGCGGCGGTTCCTGCACACGCCTGGAATTCGCGAAAGAGATCCTGCGTCTTGCCGGAAAAGAGGACCGGCTTACCGTCACAGTAAAAGACGGCACCCCGGAGAAATATTCCGTACTGGATAATATGATGCTGCGTCTCACCGGCATCAAAGAACCCAGTGGCTGGAGAGAGACACTTGCTTCCTACATGAAAGAAACCGGAGGACTGGAATAGTGGAAAAACACGAAAAAGAAAAGAAAAAACTCGGTCTGTCCACCAAAATCTTTATCGCCCTTTTAACCGGTGCGGTGTGTGGTGTGCTGATCCATTATTATATGCCGGAAGGGTACTTTAAAGATACGATTCTGATCAACGGTATTCTCTATGTACTGGGCAACGGTTTTATCCGCCTGATGCAGATGCTGGTGGTCCCTCTGGTATTCTGCTCCCTGGTCTGCGGCGCCATGGCCATCGGTGATACGAAAACGTTGGGAACTGTGGGTGTGAAAACGATCCTGTTCTATCTGTGCACCACTGCTTTGGCGATCTGCGTGGCACTGGGCATTGCCAGTCTGATCAATCCCGGCGTCGGTTTAAATATTGCGTTACCGGAGGATGCCACCGAAGTCGCAACCACCCAGGTAGATTTTGCGGAGACGTTGTTGAATATCATTCCGAAAAATATTTTTACCTCTCTGTCCGCCGGAGATATGCTGCCGATCATCTTCTTTGCTTTATTTGTCGGCATTCTTCTGGCTGCCATGGGCAACCGGGTTTCCGCTGTGGCGAACTTTTTCAGTCAGTTCAATGACATTATGATGGAAATGACGATTGCAGTCATGAAAGCAGCTCCTGTCGGTGTCTTCTGCCTGATTGCCAAAACCTTCGCAGGTATCGGCTTCGACGCTTTTGTGCCTATGCTGAAGTATATGGGAAGCGTCATTCTGGCACTGGCAGTACAGTGTTTCGTGGTATATCAGGTCATGCTGTTTGTGTTCACCCGGTTGAATCCTTTTAAGTTCATTAAAAAGTTCTTCCCGGTTATGACCTTTGCCTTCTCCACTTCCACCAGTAATGCGACAATCCCTCTGTCTATCGACACTCTGTATAAAAAAATCGGTGTCTCCAAACAGATTTCGTCCTTTACGATTCCTCTGGGTGCCACCATTAACATGGACGGTACTTCCATTATGCAGGGCGTAGCAGTTGTTTTCATAGCACAGGCTTACGGTATTCCTCTGACCCCGGCTGCCATTGCTACCGTCATTGCCACCGCGACGATCGCTTCCATCGGCACTGCCGGTGTCCCCAGTGTCGGTCTGGTCACCCTGTCCATGGTACTGACTTCTGTAGGACTGCCTACCGAGGGCATTGCACTAATCATGGGTATCGACCGTATTCTGGATATGCTGCGTACTGCTGTCAATATCACCGGTGATGCCGTATGTACCACTATCGTTGCTAAGCAGCAGGGTGCCTTTAATGAGAAGACTTTCCGGGCTGACAGCTGATCATCGGTTTACAACTTTTCAGGTGACCGCCAACGTATAAAAATAAGTGAAACATTCTGTCATGTGCACAAGTGCCCGTCAGATGTTTCACTTTTTTATAGTTCGGATCTATCTATTTCAGTTTATTCAATTTTGCCCGGTTGGCAATCACGATCAGCCTCATATCCTGTGTCAGAGGCATCTCCGGGTCGATATTCGTATTCACATTTTTCCCCTGAATGATGGCAACCACATTCACGGAATATTTTTTCCGCAGATTCAGCTCGATCAGATTCTTGCCGATCCACTGCTGTTTGACTTCCATTTCCACCATAGACACATCCTGGGACAATTCGATAATATCCATGAAACCGGAGCTTAACAGATTTTTGGCCAGGTGAATCCCTGACTCACTCTCAGGAAATACTACCCGGTCTGCCCCTACTTTCGTAAGGATCTTGCAGTTTATCTCAGTGGCGCATTTGGTGATAACGGTCTTTACGCCCAGTTCTTTACACAGCATGGTTGCCATAACACTGGCTTCCAGATGATTTGCCATGGTCACGATGACCACATCAATATTCGCAATACCGATCTGTCTCAACGCTTCCGGATCTGTAACATCCGCACATTTACAGTATGGAATCTCTGAAATTGCCGCATTGACAACTGCCTCTCTGTTGTCCACCGCTACCACCTCTGCGCCGTTCTCTGCCAACTCCTTCGCCACACCTCTTCCATATCTTCCAAGTCCAAATACTGCATAGGTCTGATTGATTCCCATAGTCTCTTCCTTCCTGTTGCTTCGATCTGCTTTATCCGACGCTGATCTCTTCTGTCGGGTTCTTCACAATATTTTTGTTCTTTTTCTGCGTGCTGAATGCCACTACCAGCGATATGGGGCCGATTCTTCCCAGATACATGGTCACGATAATAATCAGTTTTCCCCAAAGATTCAGCATGGAAGTCAGGTTCCTGCTTAATCCCACAGTAGCTGTAGCACTCACTGTTTCATACACAATATCTATCACATCCGCATCTGTCACTGCAGATAAAAGAATTGTGGACAATGACGCAATGATAAAAAACATACCTACAACTGCTACCGATTTATTCACTGCCTGCTTCGGAATATTTCTCCCAAAAAGCTCTGCATCCTCCTTATTCCCTATAGTGGCAAACATAGATACCAGCAGCACTGCGATCGTAACTGTCTTCATTCCTCCTGCGGTTCCCACCGGAGAGCCGCCGATCAGCATCAAAAGCACCGAAATGATCGCAGAGGTATTGGTCAGATCCTCTTGTGGAATCGTGGCAAAACCTGCGGTTCGCGTAGTTACTGCCTGGAACAGGGATACCCAGATCCGTTGCGGCACCGTGTAATCCTGCATCGTCAGAGGATTATTGTATTCAAAAATATAAAATGCCGCCGCTCCCACTACAATAAGTATTCCTGTCACCGTGAGTGCTATTTTACTATGCAGTGTCAGCAGTCGGAAACATTTCAGCTTCTGGCTCCGGATATTTTTCAAAACCCGCAGTACATCCCACCAGACGATATAGCCTAAGCCTCCCAATATGATCAACAGCATCGTGACCAGATTGACCATTGGCTGAAATACATAACCACACAGACTGTCTTCCGCCATAATATCCATTCCGGCATTGCAGAAGGCAGATACAGCATTAAAAATCGAAATCCATATGCCTCTGAGTCCGTATTCCGGCACAAATACCGTCATATACAAAAGAGCTCCGCATCCCTCCACCACCAGAGTACCTATGAGGACCTTGCGGAGGAATTTCACGATTCCGGAGATATTATTCAGATTAAATACATCCTGCAGCATCCACCGGTTACCCAGTCCCAGTCGTCTGTGCAGTCCCATCATCACACCGTACATGACCGTAATGACCCCCAGACCTCCCAACTGGATCAGAAACAGGATCACGATCTGTCCCCAGACGCTCCAGGTGGAATATGTGGGAACCGTCACCAGACCGGTCACACAGATGGATGTGGT
>DLZQ01000046.1:18617-37168 GCA_003447295.1 Lachnospiraceae bacterium | reverse complement strand
ATCTTCTGTGTCGTAGACAACTGTATTATTTTTTTACTGTTCATAACACACTCCATTCCGCCGACGCTTTATCTCATCAGTGGAATCGCTAATCAAATTTCACGGGTGCAATCCGCAATGTTATGATTATAACACACTTTTAGATAAAAAACTCCTATCGGAGACAGTTTGTTGCTGTATCCATCATAGGAGTTTTCTTCTGAACTCATTTTTCTTCCCTTATACCTTAAAGCGATATCCAACACCCCAGATGGTCTCGATGTATTGAGGCTTTGCAGTATCTTTTTCAATCTTTTCACGGATCTTCTTGATATGCACGGTAACAGTGGCAATATCACCGATAGAATCCATATCCCAGATCTCACGGAACAATTCTTCCTTGGTAAATACATGGTTCGGATGCTCCGCCAGGAACGTCAACAGATCAAACTCTTTGGTCGTAAACGTCTTCTCTACACCGTCCACATAGACACGTCTGGCAGTCTTATCAATACGGATACCTCGGATCTCCACGATATCATTCTGCTGCTTCTGATTGGTTCCCACCAGTCTCTCATAACGGGCCATGTGCGCCTTCACGCGGGCTACCAGCTCACTGGGGCTGAAAGGTTTGGTCATATAGTCATCCGCACCCAGCCCTAAGCCACGGATCTTGTCAATGTCGTCCTTCTTCGCAGATACCATGAGAATGGGAATATTTTTCTCCTCGCGGATCTTCTTACATACTTCGAAGCCGTCCATGCCGGGCAGCATCAGGTCCAGAATGATCAGATCGTAATCGCCTGCCAGTGCGGTCTTCAGTCCCTCATCGCCGGTATTGCAGATATCTACCTTGAAATCACTGAGCTCCAGATAATCCTTCTCAAGATCTGCAATTGCTACTTCATCTTCAATAATTAAAATCTTGCTCATTATTTATCCTCCATTTACAGAAAGTCCTTGCATCATCAGTTATCATGCTATTTCTGTTTCATTCCTTATTGATTCCTTATTCATTACTTGGTTCCACCCGGCTGCAGTTCAATGTATTTTCTCAGGACAAAATGCATACAGGTGCCTTCCCCTTCTTTGGCTGTTGCCCATACATAACCGCCGTGATCCTCGATGATCTTCTTCACAATAGAAAGTCCGATGCCGCTGCCGCCCTGGGCGGAATTGCGGGAAGCATCCGTGCGGTAGAACCGCTCGAAGATCTTCTGCAGATCCTTCTGCGCGATTCCCTTGCCGTTGTCCTCGATCTCTACCCGGATAGCATCCACTTCGTCAAGAATACGGATATCAATATGTCCATCCGGCTTATCCATATATTTTACGCTGTTACTTATAATATTATTGATGACCTTCTTCATCTGCTCCGGATCCGCGATGACCACGGTATCGGGAGATACCAGATTCGAATAGTTCAGCTTGATCCCCCGCTGCTCCAGATCCAGTCCGACTTCTTCCACACAGTCGCCGAAATAATCCGCCACGTTGATCCGGTGGAAATTGTACGGGATCCGGTTATTATCAATTCCGGAATAAGTGGTCAGCTCGTTGATCAGACGATCCATATCAATGGCTTTATTGTAGATGGTCTTGATGTATTTATCCATCTTCTCCGGCGTATCTGCCACACCGTCCATGATTCCTTCCACATAACCCTTAATGGCTGTGATAGGGGTCTTCAGATCATGGGAAATATTGCTGACCAGCTCTTTGTTCTGCTTCTCATGCTGAATGTTCTCTTCTGTGGATTCCTTCAGCCGCAGACGCATGTCCTCGTAATTGCGGTAGAGATCACCGATCTCCCCCTTGGCATCCGTCTCCAGAACATAATCAAAGTTGCCTTCCTTGATCTTGCGCATTGCCACGTTCAGCTCATTGATAGGCTCAAATACGCCCTTGTGGATCCACTGGGTCAGCATCAGGCTGGTGAAGATCAGGATCACGATGATAGCCACGAACATATCAATCAGCAGATGTCTCGAGATCAGCGAATTGACCTTCGTGACGATAAATACACTGCCCGGTGTTCCATCCCGGAAGGTGAAATCAATCTGTTTTACATACTTTTCCAGTTCATTGTAGAAATATCCGCTGTCATCCGACAGATTCTCGTCACCGTAGGCAGGCAGCTTGTCAAAAATCTTCTGTGCGGCTTCTTCATTGCCGGCATAATACAGCTTACCACCTTTTCTTACAATAATGTAAGTAGACTTCCGCGATACCTCCTCATTGATATGATCCAGATATTCTTTATCTTCCAGCCTGCTGCTGTCTTCCTTTGCCTGGTCCAGCAACACATAATATGCCTGATCCGTGGTGTTGGTGAATTCCCTGAAATTCTCCGACATCATGGAATAATCAATATCCGTCAGACTGAGACCCTGAGAATAATTCATCAGGTAAATAGCAATCATCACGAACGCCATGATTGTCAGCAACAGCGGAAGTAATATAATACTTATAAATGTTACTCGAAGTCTGGTTTTAAATTTCATATTACTCTTGCCTTTCAGCAATCTGCAAACTTTCCGTGACTTTAGTGCTGTATATTTCTGTACACTGTGTAACACAAGTTTGCGCATGTTAATTTATGTTTTATACTTTACTTTCGCTCATTATAGCATGATTCCCACCTCCTGTGTATAAAGGAAGCAGGAATATCATTAAAAAAATATAAACAAAATTTTTTCATTTTTCTGTTGACATTATTCTCACATCATGTATAATAAACTTATAAGAAACAGTAATCATTACTATTATCGAGAAAGGAGCTTATCATGGCACTGAAACGAAGCAGACAACGGGAAATGATCAAATCCTTTCTCATGGGCCGCAAGGATCATCCTACCGCTGATGTGATCTATTCTAATCTGAAGCAGCAGGATCCGAACTTAAGTCTCGGTACCGTCTACCGTAATCTGACTCTGTTGTCGGACATGGGCGAGATTTTACGCCTCCGGGTCGGTGACGGTGTTGACCATTTTGATGCCGATACTTCCGAACATTATCATTTCGTGTGTACGGAATGCGGAAGCGTTATTGATCTGGACATGGATAGTATTGATTCCATCATGGAGACAGCCGGAGATAGATTTGACGGCCGGATCCGAGGACATGTCACTTATTTCTACGGCTCTTGTCCCGCCTGTACCAGGGTTGCTACGGAGTCCTAGTTTTCTGAATGAAAACAGACTTCGTTCCATAATATATTTGTGCTTATAAAGCACACGCAAAAAGAGAAAACTAAAAACAAAACATTTCATTAGAGAAAAGGAGAAAAAATTATGGCAAAGTATGTATGTCAGGTATGTGGTTATGTTTATGAAGGTGATGCGGCTCCCGCAGAGTGCCCCATCTGTCACGCTCCCGCTTCCAAGTTCACCAAGCAGGAGGAAGGCAAGACCTGGGCTGCTGAGCATGTAGTAGGTGTAGCGAAAGGGGCTCCCGAGGATATCATTGCTGATCTGCGTGCGAATTTCCAGGGCGAGTGCTCTGAGGTTGGTATGTATCTGGCAATGGCAAGAGTAGCTCACAGAGAAGGTTATCCCGAGATCGGTCTGTACTGGGAGAAGGCTGCTTACGAAGAAGCTGAGCACGCTGCAAAATTCGCTGAGCTGTTAGGTGAAGTCGTAACCGATTCCACCAAGAAGAATCTGGAGATGAGAGTAGATGCTGAGAACGGCGCTACCGCAGGTAAGTTTGATCTGGCTAAGAGAGCCAAGGCTCTGAACCTGGATGCAATCCATGATACCGTTCATGAGATGGCTCGTGACGAGGCAAGACACGGAAAGGCATTTGAAGGTCTGTTAAAGAGATACTTTGGTTAAGCTACAAGCCATGCAAGGATAAAATAAAAAGTCACCGGAAGGACATTTATGTACTTCCAGTGACTTTTTATTTTAGATTTATACGGCGACAGCCGTCCATGAGCAAGTCACGCAGTGACTGCGAATGGGTTGCATGGCGCCAGCCTTAGGAGCGCGCCGGCCCTTATACGGTTCCGGAGATCACTAACGTGCTGACACCGGGATTTATCCCCCACGCTCCCGTAACGGGATCCTGGGTGTAAGTCGCTGCGGGTACGGTAATACCTCCTGCAGTTCCGGTAAATAATCCGGTAGTCGTATCATACGTATAGTTTGTTCCCTCTGCCCATGCAGTTCCATTAAAATTCACAGTCAGATTCTCCAATACGGGATTAAAGGTATCCGTGATCACGACACCGGTAGCTGCATCTGCTGCCGTATTCCCCAGATTCTGTATCAGGAACGTATATGTCAATGTTCCATTCTCTGTCACAGGTACGGGACTGACAGACTTTGTGATCGTAAGAAGCGGTCCGCTTGCCGCATTTACTGTCTCATTCACAGTAACAGGAGTGACTCCTGCCCCTGCAATCGTCGCCGTATTTGTAATGGAAGCCTCTGCTGCCAGCGGCGCATAAGAGTTCACCTCAGCCTCATAGGTAAGTGTCACATTACCTCCCGCAGGCACGGTAATTCCCGTGATTGTGAGAGGAGGTCCTGCCGTTACAGCCGGTGTTGCCTGTAAAATTCCATTTGCATAGTATTTTACGGTCCCCGGAATATACGTCAGAGGTGTCAGTTCTCTGGTATTAAACAAATACTCTCCCAGATTATCTGTTACTGTAATTCCGTTAAATGCAGTAGTGCCTGAGTTCACAATGCTGATCACATACGTCACATTTTCATTCTGCCCGTAGGTATCACGCACTGCTGTCTTGGTTGCAGACAATACCTCCGTGATCTCACCCACTGCTATATTGGAGTTTGTAATCTCATTTCCATAGCGAAGCTGTGCCTGGTTTGTAAATCTAGCCATATATTTTTGTATCCTTTCATTGTATTTGGATTTACTATAATATATGACTGTTTTTGAGAAAGTTGACGGATTCTGTCACTGCATTTCTTGACTTTCCTCTTCCACCTCCGTATGATGGAATCACAAGCATTCACTTGCGCTGCCCCAAAAATAATGAGGATTCAATATGAAGAAAAAAGTATTTAATATCATTCAGATCGGAGACAAAAGTAACCGTCTGAGCCGGCTCTTTGATATTTTTATTGCTATCGTTATCTGTGCAAATATTCTGGTGACTTTTCTGCAAACCTTTGATGAGCTTGCTTTTTTATTTCCGGTATTTCATGTGGTCGAGGTTCTCACTATTCTGATCTTCTGTGTAGAATATATCCTGCGGATCTGGACTGCGGACTATCTATATCCTGATAAAAACGAGTTCCGCTCTCGGCTGCGGTTTCTGATCTCCTTCGACGGCATTATCGACCTGCTGACAATTTTACCCTTTTTCTTCCTGTCCGGTATGGTCATCTTCCGGATGCTGCGGGTGGCGAGGATCTTCCATTTGTTCCGCCTGAATGCACGGTATGATTCCTTCAATGTCATCACTACGGTATTGTATGAAAAACGCAATCAGATCATTTCCTCCGTGTTCATCGTACTGATCCTGATGCTCGCCAGCAGTCTGTGCATGTACAGCGTGGAACATGATTCCCAGCCGGAAGTATTCCGCAATGCCTTCAGCGGCATCTGGTGGAGCATGTCAACGCTGCTCACCGTGGGCTACGGTGACATCTATCCCATCACCACGCTTGGCAGGATCATGGCGATCTGTATTGCCTATCTCGGTGTCGGTGCCGTGGCTATCCCCACCGGTATCATCAGTGCCGGCTTCGTGGAACAGTACCAGCGCAAAAGCAGTCTCTCTAATATTAAAGAAGCAGATATTCATGAGATCGCCGAGATCTTCGTAGATAAACGCTTCGCCGGCAAATCCGTGGAAGAAATGGAAGAGGCAGAACAGGTCACGATCTTCCTCATTCTGCGGGAGGATCTGTCCATTCTGCCTCAAAAAGATACGATATTAAAGTTAAATGACATCATTGTCATTCGTGGGGAGAATAATTAACTCCTTCTGTTTCCCCTTATTTCATGCTTAATTCCGCAAATGCAGGCAATGACGGCTGAGGGGATACCGGCAATGTCTGATACCAATATGCAACTGAAGTATAATCGTCATACCTGGGAGATGCCAGACTCATATTATCAAAAGTCATACGGAAATTTTTCTTAAAGTATATGGGATCTGCAATATGAAATCTGTATAACATGAACCTTTGCTGCGTATTATATCTTTCCGTATTTTGTCCCAAGACAGAATACATTCCGCTGTACAATGCACTATAAGTTTGATATTTATGTATTTCCTGGTCATTTCCAAACGCATAGGATCCACCAAAATAGTCCTCTGTGCCGGTATAATGTACAGATGGATATCTGTCATCATCCACATACATTCTGGCTTCTCCTTCCACCCAACAGTGGTTGGTACCATTCAAGCCCACAGATAAAGTTACTCCAACAAATTTTCCTCGGCCGTTGATCTGATCGATGACTGTATATGCACGACCCTTTTGTACCGGGTGTTCTTGTCTGTAAGCAGCATGAAAATATCCGATATTTTCCGGCTGCTTTTTTCTTTTTCCGGCTACTACATAATATAGTATCTGCTTTTCTACTCCGATATTAGTAATTGTTATCTTGCAATGACTATGAAACGGCATTCTCCAATAACAATTGTAACCTCTTGCCGGAGCTACCATAATCATGGAGGAATTTAAAAATGGATAGCGTCCCTCAACATCCCGCATATTTTCGCAATAAGCACAACCAAAAAAGGCAGGTAATGGGCTTTCTACAGAAGGAATTTCTGAATTTTCCCAATAAATACGAATGATGCAGCCATGATTTATTACTCCTGTAAACCACATATGATCAATCTCACCGGGACCGTCTATTTCCGCTATTGTAACCGTTTGTCCGGGCTCCATATAAATCTTGGGAGAAAGTTTTGTACAATCCCCTCCTCGACCACCGCCTTCTTTTGTTCCTGTTTGATTTTCTGCTGAAAATACGAAGCTTTCCGCATCATCAAGAAAATAATAATCGTCCATTACTCCGATATCCACCTTTCTTTTTTGCTGTTCTTTAACCTTTCAATCCTGAAGTGGCAATTCCTTCTACAAAATAATCTTGTGCTACAAAATACAAAATAAGCGGAGGCAAAATAGAGATAACCGACATTGCCATAATGTTGTTCCACGCCACGGTTCCCGCCGTATTATCCACGGCCATACGAAGTCCCAGTGATACCGGATATTTTCTTACACTATTGATATAGATTAAGTCTGTGAAAAAATCATTCCATGTCCACATAAATCGAAAGATAATCACAGAAAAAATCGCTGGTTTGCACAATGGTGTCAAGATCTGAACCAGAATCTGAAGAGAATTACATCCATCAATTTTGGCTGCCTCATCAATCTCTTTTGGAATTCCCCGAAAAAACTGGATCATCATAAATACAAAGAATCCTTTCGTTGCAAAAAGGTTGGGAACAATTAACGGATAGTATGTATCAATCCAGCCAAAAGAACGGAACATTACATACGTAGGAATTGTCAGTACCGATGCGGGAACGATCATAGTCGATATCATCATCATAAAAAAGACCTTTTTTAATGGAAATCGAAATCTCGCAAATCCATAAGCTACTAATAATACTGATATCACTGTAAAGATCACTACAGGTACCACAATCAGAAAACTGTTTTTAAAAAAAGTGGCAAATGTATAATCTCCCACCGCTTTCCATCCATCTCTGAACGCCTGAAAATTATATACTGTAGGAATTAGGTCAATACTTTTAAAAATCTCATCATTCCTTTTAAAGGCGGAGGCTAACAACCATAATAACGGATAGATCATTACAAATCCTATTCCTGCCACCAGAACATGTATCCAGATTTTATTTTCTTTTTTCTTTTTTCTGTATCCATGCACACGTTTCATCAAAAATCTCCTCCGTCCTCATAATAAGTCCAGTAAGCTGATGATTTGAATACCAGCATTGTAAACAACATAATGATCACAAATAATATCCAGGAAAGTGCAGACGCATATCCTGTTTTGAAATATTTAAAAGCACTGTTATACAAATGAATGGCAAAAACGTAGGTTGCATTCAACGGTCCTCCTCCGGTAATGACAAAAGGTGCCGTGAAATCCTGAAATGCATTAATCAACTGCATAACAAGATTAAAAAATATAATAGATGAGATCATGGGCAATGTAACTGAAAAAAATGTTCTGATTTTTCCCGCTCCGTCTACTTTCGCTGCATCATACAGTTCTGCCGGAACTTGCTTCAAGCCTGCCAAAAATAATACCATGGAGGAACCAAATTGCCAGATTCCCAATAATGCTACCGTTCCCAATGCATGTTTGGGACTTCCCAACCAGTCTACGGGAGCAATTCCAACAACTGCTAAAATCATATTTACAATTCCATCTCTTCTAAATAAGAAACGCCACAATACAGAGATTGCTACACTGCCTCCCAAAATGGAAGGCAGGTAGTAAATTGTTCGATAGAATCTCATTCCCTTAATATTCTGGTTCATCAGAACCGCTACAAACAGTGCTGCTACCAGTTTTGCAGGAACAACCATAAATACGTATTTAAAAGTAGTAACCAGAGATGGAATTGCTAAACGGTCCGATGTAAAAATCTCAATATAATTATCCAGACCAACCCATTTAGGTTCATTTGCAATAGAAAAATCCGTAAAGGAATAATATAATGAAGATGCCAACGGATATAATGTAAAGACCAAAAATCCGATTAACCATGGCATAATATAAATTAATCCAATATATTTTTCTTTTTTCAAATGTTTTCACTCCATTCTGTATTTACTGATGACTATTTTTAATTTTGTCTATAATTATTGCATTCTGTTCCATCAATTTTTCTGCTGCATCTGCAGGTGAAGTTAATCCGAATCCTACTTCCTGGATGATTTCCATCATGGTAGCCTGTGCATCTCCCGTAGACACATTTGTATATTCCATACTTCCAAGACTGTTTGCATGATCAATAACTTCTGAACTTTCCGCAGATAACAGTCCTGCATCTACCAATGCAGTTCTTGCTGTGTTAGATGCTGGTACACCACGACACTCCTTTAACAATACTGCTGCTTCCGGATCATTTAACATCCAATTCAGGAACTTTGCTGCCTCTTCCTTATTTTCGCAGGATTCGGGAATTGAGTATATTTGTGCAGGATTCATAAATAATCCTGATGCCTTTCCATTCTCCATCACCGGAAATGTTCCAATATGAATGTCTAATGTATTACTAACACTCATTGAGTTTTTATCCGAAGTCCAGCCAAGACAGATTCCAAGACGTCCATCTGTCCATGCCGGATCTTCATATTTTTTGGAATCATATACGCTGCTGATTTCCAACGGCTGTAAAATCCCATTATCAATCCAGCTTTTATACAATGTAAAAGCTTCTGTCCAATCTTCTTTGGTATAGGGCATATTGTAGTCAGAATCAATCCAAAATTCTCCTGTTTTCTGCGCAAGATACCATAACATGATATTACGGATATCCGCAGAACCCGCATTTAATAAATAATAGTCTGGATTCTCTTCATGGATTTTCTTTCCATACTCCAGAAATTCATCCCATGTCCACTGTTGTGTCATATCAAGACCAAATTTATCCGTAAAATCTTTGTTATACAGTAAAGTATTGGTACTGATTCCCGTCAAAAGACCAAGTACTTTATCATCAAAGCGAACCGGACTTATAGCAGACTCATCAAAAGCATCTAATTCTATTTCCGACATATCCCGCAGATCAGCCAAAAGGTTTTGGTCTGCTAACGCCGGCATATCAACCCAGTTAATCTGAACTACATCTGCAGCGGTATTTCCCGCAAGCTGCGTAATTACCTTCTGCATATATCCGTCAAATCCGCTATACTCAGCCTCAATTGTTACATTAGGATTCAGGCTCTCATATTTTTCGATTGCTGCCAGTGTGGCCTGATGTCTCTCTTCACCACCCCACCAGGAAAATCTGAGAACTACCTTATCTCCGTCTCCTGTATTCTCTGTGGAAATACTTCCTTCTTCCTTTGTCTGTGCGACGGTTGCATCATTTGTTGATCCCGTTTCTGATCCACATCCGGTAAGCATCCCTGCCATGATACTTACTGCCGTCATCATTGCAATTACTTTTTTCTTCATACTTGTAACCCTCCTATTTGATGAATGCATTTGTTATAAATGCTAGCTTTATTTTATCTTCTTCACTTTTGAAAAAATAGGTAGCTGGCTTATTGTTTTATATCATTTTTTTCTATCAATTTTTAACCATCTGTCTTTTTTTGACAATAATACGAATCTATCTTTTAAAATCTCAAATATATATATATAATAAATAAGATATCACACGATTTAAGGAGAAACTGCCATGTATCAGTTAATCATTGCTGATGATGAATTTGAAATTGCATCAGGTATTGCAAATTATTTTCCTTGGGAAGAAATCGGTTTTGAAGTTGTCAGCTCTTTTTCCAATGGTCAAGAGGTTCTTTCCTGGTTAAGAAAGCATTCCGCAGATGTTCTCCTCTGTGATATCAGAATGCCTATCATGAATGGAATTGAACTTGCCAAAAAAATTCAAGAAGAGAATATATCTATTAAAATCGTCTTCTTATCCGGATACAGTGAATTTGAATATGCACGACAGGCTCTTATTTACGGCGCTGTTAATTACTTATTAAAACCTACAAAATACAATGAACTGGTCTCTGTTTTTACTTCTCTGAAACAGACTTTAGATCAGGAAAATTTTGTAAGAATAGAAGATCATCCTGAACCGGATGCCCTAATCAGCACTTTGCAGGAGCTTATTCAAAATGATTATGCAAACATCACCTTAGAGTCGGCTGCTAATCAAGTCTATCTAAGTCCCGTATATGTCAGTCGGCTTTTTAAACAACATACCGGAATTAATTTTATTGATTATGTAACAAAAGTCCGTATGAAGAAAGCCGCTGAAATGATCTCTTCTGGCAAATATAAAATATATGAGATCAGTGAATTTATCGGGTATTCAAATCCAAATAATTTTGCCCGCGCTTTCAAAAAATTCTTTGGGATAGCCCCACAGGATTATCGTCATTTTTCAAATAGGAGACAATAATGTTACACAAATACGGAAAACTGTTTTATCGTAATTTACGAATGTTTTTATTGATTTCTTTTATTCCGACACTGCTATTGGGATGTTTTTCTTATATCATTGTTTTCCGATATATTCAAACCAGCTCATTAGAAAACGCAAAAAAATCTTTAAAGCAACTCAATCAAAACATGGAACTGATCACTAATAACACCGATGCTCTCAGTCAGATATTCAGCATCAGTGCAAATCCCTCTATGAGTCTGCATAGAATTCTCCAAATGCCTAAAATCAGTTATGCCAGCGCTGTAAAACTGTCTGTGTATTGCAATATCCTCGACTCCACCGTAAATTTTAACGATTATATCGACTCTGTTTATATCTATTTTCCCAATGAACATCAGCGTTTCCTTGCTTCCCAGAATGGTGTCAGCGACATTAATTCCTTTGTTGATACTTCATGGTTCTCTTCTGCTGTTTCTTTTTCAGAGACTGATCAAAATTTTTTCAGTTCTTATCGTAAAGATGTTAATGCTGTTACGTTTTATAAAAAGCCTTTTTCTATTGACCTGCAGGGGAATGACGGTATCATTATAATTAACCTGGATTATAAATATTTGCAGGAATTGGCGGATCAGCTAACCGTATACCCCGAACAAAAATTATATATCTTCAATGAGAACTGGGATTTACTGTACTGCACAGACAACGCTTCTACTGAACAGCTGTCTTCCCTTTTCCCTCTTCTGATAAAATCAGAAGAAAATCATGGTACCTTTACGGAAAATAAAAATACCGTTTTCTATCTGTCTTCATCGGATCAGAATTTCCATTATGTGTCAATTACACCTAATTATAATATCCATTTCATAGAACGCTATCTGTCAATTTTCATTATTGCACTGGCAATATTTTCTCTCACGCTGTCTTTTGTTCTTGCGTTCCATTATACCAAGAAAAATTATGCCGGCATTAATTCTATGATTGAAATAATCAACTCCGCCAAAAATGGGAAAATTGTATCACCCGTTTCTTCTTCAAACGATGAATATAACTATATTATTACCGGACTTGTGGACAGTTTTATTAAAAACGATTATTTGCAGGTGCAGCTCTCCGAAAAAGCCTATCATACAAAAGTATTAGAATTAACAATGCTCCAGTCCCAGATTAATCCCCATTTTCTGTCCAACACCCTGGAGACTATTTATCTGCGAAGTATAGCTTTAACAAATTCTCCGAATGTTGTCAGTAATTTAATAGAAAATCTGTCGGATATCCTTCGGTACGCTCTGTCTGATCCTACCTCTACTGTGCTTTTTTGTAATGAATTGAATTATACAAAGTGTTATTTGAACATACAGATGTTTCGGTATAAAGAAAAACTGCAGGTCTCCTGGGATTATGACCCTGCTTTAGATAAGTACTCTGTAATGAAGCTTTTACTTCAACCGTTTATTGAGAACGCAATTTATCATGGCATTAAAGAAAAAGAAGGTAATGGAAAACTACGTATCCGTTGTTATCTCAAATCCGGTGAAATCCATATTCAGATTGTTGATAATGGCAAGGGTATTACCCGCGAACAATTAACCGCTCTACGAAATTCTCTGCATACCGGAAATGATAACTATCAACATATTGGTGTGATTAATACCTTTCGTCGCTTAGAACTACTCTATGGTGATCAGTTATCCTTTTCTATTAAAAGCAAATATTTGATTGGCACTGCCATCTGGATCACTATTCCCGCCATCACTTTGTCCTGATACATTAGACAAACAAAAAGACTGTACACTCTATTCAGAATGTACAGTCCTTTTTACTGTTGTTTAGTTATTGCACAGCTTCTGTGCTCATTGTCTCTTCAGTTCCTATTTCCACAATCTCCACAGTTTCAGTTGTCTCCGTCGCAGCTTCTGAATTCTCGCTTTCCATTTCCGTGGTCTCCGTCGCTTCGGTGCTTTCTGTTTCTTCGGTAGTCTCTTCCACCAGATCCTCCAGTGTATAGTTGAATCCGGTCACCACGTTGGTGGTCACGACATACACTTTCATTTCAGAGGGAAATGCAATGTAATACTGGCTGGTCATGGAATTCAGATTACCGACGTTAATGATCACGCTTCGATCTGCAGTCTCATACTGAATGGTACGCTCCGGATCTGCCAGTCCATACTGTGACATGTCCGTCACATTCTCAATCACCTGCTCTGCCTTTAACGGTGCCACCTTCAGGATCATCGCCTTGATCCGATCCTGGTTCAGATTGAGGGAATGATCGTCCGCGTAGTACCATGTGTCATCCTCTTTTTCAAAGGCATAGGTCTCTCCCTCATATACATAGCGGAAGCTGGTAATATCATCGGAGTTCACATCCAGCACCGTCTCCTGTGTATCCTCGGTGGTGGATGTCGCAGACGATGCATTTTTATTATACTGTCGGATGCCCAGGAATACTGCCGCCAGCACCACCAGTGCCAGCAGCATTCCGATCATTTGTCTTTGTTTCCTTTTCATATCTATAACTCACGCCTTTCCATTATTTCTTCCGTCTGCGGAACCAGATCACAAATCCGGCGATCATACAACCGACGGGAAGGATCACGGTAACCAGCAGCCCCAGCAGCAGAATCTGTGCGGAATCCACTACCAGATTAGAGACCTCATAGCTTTTTACCGGAATGGATACCGAGGTCTCATGATCTGCCATTCCACTGAATGTATTGGTGAACAGAGTCAGGTTCGCACCGCTGACGACAGAATTTGCATCATCCGTGAACAGCTGCTCGCAACCGTACACAACCAGTGTCGCATCCCCATCATCCAAAGTCTTTACTGCCTCAACACCTAATGCGAAGGGACCATTCACATCATTTTCACCCTGTGAAAAATCCTGTGTATTGTTGACATCCTGTTTTGCAAAAGAGCTGTCGGAGGTGCTCAGGAATACATCATAGGTAATATCGCCGGTAGCTGTCTCATCGGTACTTACTTCCTCCGGAACGATGATGCCCTGAGAATACGGCAGGAACAGATATTTTCCGTAGGTGCCTGAGGTATAGCTGTCAGAGCTCTGTGTCGGCAGGATATAATAAGGACTTCTGTAATAGCCGTTGGAATCATTCTCCACTACCAGTCCTTTGGCAATGCTCAGATTCATGTAGCTTAAGATAGCATCTATATTGGGTGTCTCCTCATCGGTATAACCGGTTACCAGGATGACTTTTCCACCGTTATCCAGATAGTCGATCACCTTATCCTTGTCATCGGAAGAGAAATCACTAGTAGCGCCGTTGATGAACAGACAGGCTGCATCATCGGGGATAGCATCCAGATCCATCAGATTCACGGTCTCATAATCCACATTTTCCTTGTTCAGTGCGGATGTAAAAGTGTTGCTTAAACTCAGTTCATTATGTCCTGTTGTCATATATACCTTGGGCATATCATCATTTAACACATAATCCAGCGCACTGGTGATCTGTCCTTCGCCATCATAACCGGTGGTCGTGGTGTTATAACTGTACGTCGAATAGTCAAAATCATAGGAAGACTCATAGACATCGTTGTAATCAATGACCTTGCTGCGCTTGTCGCTGACCACGATCAGGCTGTTCGTGCTGATGTTGCCGGTGGTGTACTGGGTATAGAACATCGGGTTAACGGTGGGATCCACATATTCCACAGTGATGTGATCCGACAGATCATCATATCTCTGCAGTGTCTGTCCTAAGGTAGAGTCCTGACTGTCCTTATTTACCAATACATAAATGGTTACATCTTCCTGCATATTTTTCACATAGTCGATGGTCTGATCTGTCAGGGAATACAGCTTCTGGCTGGTCATGTCGATTGCTGTCCAGCTAGATGGCATCTCGCCCATGATAATATTAACGACTACTACCAGCGCTACCGCTACGGCGATCATACCGGTACTGTAAGCACTGAAGCTTAAGTTCTTCACGGACATGCTGTAACGGCGTTTCTGAATGGATTGTACTGTCAGGAACAGAACCAGTGCTGTAACGGATGCATAATATACGATAGAAGATACATCCAATGTGCCGTTTAACAGGTTGGAAAACGGTGTGTAAAGGTCAAAGCAACGAAGCAGCTTTGTCAACAGATTGCCGGTACTGGAAATAATGGAGCAGATGGAATCCATCATATATCCCAGGAACAATACTAAAAAAGTAAGTACTGCTGCGATGACCTGGCTCTCTGTCACGGAAGACAGGAACAGACCGATAGCAATGGCGGTCATCCCGAAGAGGAAATATGCCAGGATCGACAGGTAAGCCTCTCCCATGGGAACACTGCCGTACTGCGCCATGATCAGCGGGTAAAAGCAGATGATCGCTACGGGAATGGCAAATATAGTTAACAGCGCCAGGAATTTTCCCATAACGATGCCGCCTACGGACACCGGTGCCGTCAGGATCAGCTGATCCGTCTTGCTCCGCTTTTCCTCCGCCAGAATACGCATGGTCAGGATCGGCACGGTCAGCATGAATAGAAAGGTAACGCTGGATACCACATACGCAAAATAAGGATATCCGTTCATCAGGTTATAAACACTGAAATACAGTCCCAGGAAAAACAGGGTGACTGCAATAAATAAAAATCCGATAAAGGAACGGAAATAGGATTTCAATTCTCTCTTATAAATGGCTGACATATTATTCCGCCTCCTTTGTAATTACAGTTTCTTTTTTCTCTTCTCCGGGCTGTGCTTCCTCTTCCGAAGCTTCTGTCTGCTGTGCGGCAGCATCTGACATTTCCGGCTTTTTTCTTTTTGAGAATAGTTTGTGCTTCTCCGGCTGTGTGGGTGCCACATCCTCGGTCAGTTCCAGGAAGATGTCTTCCAGAGACTTCTCCGCATGGGTCATCTCTAAAATGGGCAGCTTTGCTTCTGCCAGTGCATAGAATACCTGCTCTCTGATGTCGGCATTCTCTTTGGAGATCACTTTCAATTTTGCAATATCTTTGGAAGCCTCGGTATTTTCTTCGATCCGGTCGATCTGTGAGATCTCCTGCAATGCACTCTTCACCGCAGCGGCGCTTCCCTTTACTTCCAGGTTCAGTTCCATGGAACCACTCATAAGCTTCTGCAGATTCTCCGGAGAATCGCTGGCTACCAGCTTACCGTGGGCTATGATCATAATATGGTCGCAGACTGCGCTGACCTCCGACAGAATATGGGAGCTAAGGATCACGGTATGATTCTCCCCCAGCTTGCGGATCAGATCACGGATCTCGATGATCTGTTTCGGATCCAAACCTACCGTGGGCTCATCCAGAATGATGACCTCAGGGTAACCAAGGATTGCCTGCGCCAGTCCGACTCTCTGCCTGTAACCTTTTGACAGATTCTTGATCAGGCGCTGCTGCATATCAGTGATCTGTGTCATTTCCATGACCTCGTCAATCTGCTGCTTCCGCTGTTTTTTCGGCACTTTTTTCAGTTCTGCCACGAAGTCCAGGTATTCTCTGACAGTCATGTCAACATACAGCGGCGGAAGCTCCGGCAGATAACCGATGGCACGCTTTGCCTCCTCCGGATCTTTTTGGACATCTTTGCCATCGATGGTCACAGTGCCCTCCGTGGCTGCCAGGTAACCCGTGATAATATTCATGGTCGTGGATTTACCGGCGCCGTTAGGACCAAGAAAACCGTAGATCTGTCCCTTTTCCACACGGAAAGAGAGATGGTCTACGGCAATATGGTCACCATATTTTTTTGTAAGATTGCTTACTTCTATCATATTTGCCTCCCTGATATGGTGTGATCCCCCACTTGATATCTACAGGTACCCAGAACTGATACCCCGAATTGCTTCGCAGCAAGCTGCTCCCGCAATTCTAAAAACATTCGGAATCCGCTGATTTGCTACGCAAATCGCTACTTCCTCATGTTTTACGGGTGTAAAATTCAACCGCTTTATCATGCAAGCATGAACAGCGGTTAACCTTTACACCCTTGTATCAGTATATGTCTCAAATGTCATGAAAAGGTGAAACATTTGTGAAAATTGTGTGAAACCACAACCCTTAAAGCCTCGTTACGGTCAGAGAAATGCTTAAATTTCCTGCCTCCGCCGCCAGATGCAGCGGCAGCTTCGCCACAGGAATATCCTCAAAAATAAACTCCGGATCACCGGATGCGGCCGTCTGGAATAAAAAAAGTACTCCGTCCACATAGAGCACCACTTTTTTCTGATTGCTGTATATTGTCAGGGAGAGCAGTCCATTCTCCTGGCGATGCAGGGTGGAAAGTGCCGGATAGAGCACCGGTTCGCTGCTCCACTTCGCCTGATAATAGTAATATCGTTCTGTCAGTGTCCTGCCGTCCGCCGCCAGGAGTGCTTCTGCCATCGTTTCTCCGGGTAATCCACGATACACCGGAAGATTTTCCGGTCTTATCCACAGGTCACCCGTAAGGAATCCACCTCTTCTGCACAGACTGTAAAACGGCCCCACTTCGCAGAGATCCTGTCCCTCTGTCCCGGATCCGGTTCCTTCCAACCGGATCGCATTGACTCCCATCCGGGCCAATCGTTCCAGATCTGCTTTCATATGCTCCTCCCATGCCCCGGCATCACTGATCTGCGGAGGAAATCTGTATGCTACCTCATGGGGTAAGAATTCTTTTTCATTGAGGAAAATTCCTTTTTTATCTACGACTCGCACGTCATAAATGGCCAGTTCCTGCTGCCAGAACACTTCTACTATCTCGGTTATATTCTCAGCGGGATCTGACTCTTCCTCATTCTTTGTGCCACCCATCTTTTCTCCATACTCCGCGGCCCCGAATCTCCCCTGCGCCTTCACCAGATAGACATACGGATCCCGCATGCCGTCCCACAGATGCGGCCGCAGCAGCAACGCCGTCATACAATCCGTCTCTTCCGGAGCATATTCTCCATGAAAAACAAGGCGTTCGCCCTCCGCACCTTCCCAGATCTCAATCTGTAATGCGGACAGCAAACGCCCTATCTTTTCCGGCAGTGCAAATTCCAGATAAGCCTTGCCGTTTTCCAGTTTTGTTGTAATTCCAAAATCATCCCTCATCTGCATTTCTCTTTCCTGCCTTTCGCATTCTGTTACTAAGAGTTTTTGCAGATAACATTTTATTTATGCCGAAAATCCATCTTTCCCACACACTATTATTACATGGGACAGGACCTGCGGCCGGGCACTTCCTCTCCGGATACATAACCTGCATGAAATTCCATGTTGATGTCCCGAAGCTCCTTCTCCCCGTCAATGTATGCCTGATACATTTCCGCCAGTCCCGAACTGCAGCCATCACAGTTTGCTTCCATATATCCCAGTGACTCCGCAACGATCTGCTCCCGCTCTTCTTTTGTGGTATCCTTGATCAGATATCCTGCCATTTTCTTTTCCTCTCTTGTATTTCTTTTACAGCCAATGTATCACAGCAATCTGCCGGGTGCAAGTTTTTCTCTGCATTTAG
>DLZQ01000046.1:16706-18358 GCA_003447295.1 Lachnospiraceae bacterium | reverse complement strand
GCCGGGATCCGTAAAGCAGGCACAATAAAGGGCCCCGGTTACCCAAAAGATACTATTGGGACAAACATATAAACCTGCAATTGAAATATTTTTACGTTTTTGTAACAATAGGAACAGGAACCTTCGTTATGACTCATAGAAAGGCCTGGGAACAACAAATGATATATCTGATGATGATCGACGCCGAAGAAGACAAACGAAAGTTTGTGATTCTCTATGAAACCTACCGGCACCTGATGATGAAAGTAGCTCTGAATGTGCTGAAGGATACTTTTCTTGCGGAAGATGCCGTACATGAGGCGTTTATAAAAATTGCGAAAAACATGGAAAAAATAGGGGAAATCGACGCCACGGCGACGAAACGCTACCTGCTTACCATAACGAAAAATGCGACTATAGATATTTACCGGAAGCGAAACCATCAATTTCAACGGGAAATCTATGTGGATGAGCTGGAAGAATGTAATGTCCCGGTGACTTATGCGGAGACGGATGTGGATGACGGAATACTGGACATCCTTAGGTGCCTGCCCGTAAAATACCGGGATGTATTTCTCCTCAAATACTCCGGCAATATGGACAACGATGAAATCGCAAAAGTATTAAACATCTCGGAGGGAACGATCCGGCAGCGTTTATCCCGGGGAAAGATTATGATACAGGAAGCTTTGAATAAACGGGAGGAAGACAATGAGGTCCTTGGAAATAACTGATGAATGGCTCTATCAGTATATGCCTGTGGTGGACAATGCCATGATAAAAGCATTGGAAGGTCAGGTTGATGAAGACTATGTATTTTCAAAACGATTTGAACGGAAAATGAAAAAAGTGATCCGCCGGGAAGCCCATCCGGCGCTGACCGGTGCACAACAGCTCCTGAAACGCGTGGCAATCTTTTTCACCGGTATCGTATGTGCCGGACTGGTTCTGACGTTAAGTGTGGATGCCTATCGGGATAAGTTTTTCATGATATTAAAGACCCTGCGCGAGGATGCTACGCAGTATAACTATTCTTCCGAGGAAAAAGATGCGGTACTCACTCCCACGATACCGACCTGCATCCCGGAGGGCTATACAGAGACAAACCGAAGAGACAGTCCTCTTTTTTGTGAAATTTTCTATGAAAACAATGCCGGAGAACAGCTCATCTGGGAGCAAATGCTAATTTCCGCGAATAATGCCCTGACACTCGTATTAGACAATGAATACGATGCCGAAGAGAAACGTGTCATCGGCGGTCACATTGCCACGGTATATACTTATGTGGATGGTTACGCCATGGCTTATTATGAAGCTGACAATTATGTGTACGTGATCACCGCAGATCACATGACCGCCGAGGAAATGTTTCAGCTCATTGCCAGTATGGATATCTGATTGTATAATAAAATAAAAAGGAGGAAAGAACCCTGATGCGAAATAAAAAATTAAGAACCGTTTTCTGCGGCATTCTGATTTTTCTGCTCGTATTTGCCTTATTTTGCCTTGGAGACTACGGGATCCGCTATTATCATACTCCCATCAAAAAGGATTATGACTATACCGGAACCGGAATGCTGGTCAGTCTGACGGAACCGGATACCTTCGAACAGGTATCGGTGGAGATCCACGGGAAAGCCTTACATTATCTCTGGGGGAATCAGGAAGACGCC
>DLZQ01000046.1:0-16416 GCA_003447295.1 Lachnospiraceae bacterium | reverse complement strand
GAACCCTATTACTCCTGCCTGACCGAATCTGTAACAAATATCCCGGGAAATATGTTTCTTATCTCCCGGGATCTGAAAACAGTATTCTGCGGTGTACTTATGGACGGGAAAGAATTTCTGCTGATAATACCGGCAGAAAATAAATCGGATGCCGACCGTACCCTGAAATCCGGTCTGGAACAGTCCCAGCCTCTTTCCCGTTGGCTGAGTGACTATCCCTTATTGCTGTAACTGTCCGTCCACAATACGCACGATACGTTTCGCTGACTGTGCTACGCCCAGGTCATGGGTGATCATGACGATGGTGTTGCCCATATCGTTCAGTTCCCGGAACAGCTTTAGTACTTCCTTACCGCTGGTCTGGTCCAGAGCACCGGTAGGCTCATCCGCTAACAAGATCGCCGGCTGTCCCACCAGTGCTCTGGCAATGGATACTCTCTGCTTCTGTCCGCCGGACAGCTCGTTTGGCTTATGTCCGATACGATGATCCAGCCCCAGCAGTTTGATAGTATTTTTACACTTTTCTTCTGCTTCTTCATGGGTCATGCCACGCATCAGCAGGGGCATGATAATATTCTGCATGACATTATAGGTCGGGATCAGCTGATAGTTCTGGAAAATGAACCCGATCTTCCGGTTGCGCACCATGGTCAGGTCGTCCTCTTTGGTCTCATGGATTGCCATGTCATCCAGATAATATTCTCCACTGTCCATCACATCCATACAGCCGATCATATTCATTAACGTAGTCTTACCGGAACCGGAAGGGCCTAAGATTGCCACATATTCTCCCTTATTTACCTGAAAATTGATGTCCTTCAGGATCGGCAGACGCTCCTCTCCCAGCATATAGCCTTTATTTATATTTTTCATGGTGATCATTGCATTTTCCATCCTATCTTTACGTCTTTCAATAACCTGCAAACTTTGGGCCATCGGCACAAATTTGCGTGTGAAAAATTTATTTTTCACACTTTTCGCACTATTCCTGATTTAAAGCTTCTACGGGGATCAGTCTCGATGCCTTATACGCCGGATAGAAGCCGAAGATACTTCCGGTGAGGACACCAAACAACAGCGACAATACTGCACCCTGCACCGACAGGGACACTCTCACGTTGAACAGCTGCACGAATGGCGTAATTCCAAGAGCCACCAGCACCCCCAGCACCGCTCCTACCAGACTGGTAAAGCTTGCTTCCAATAAAAACTCCAACAGGATATCCTTCCGGGAACAGCCCAACGCTTTCAGAATACCGATCTCGTTGGTGCGCTCCTTGATGGATACAAACAGCACGTTCATAATACCGATACCGCCGACGATAAATACGATCACTGCCATGGAGATCAGCAGTAATGTCAAAGTCTCATTGGAAGCGGAGGCAGCCTCCATTTTGCTTCCGGCATCGCTGATGGTAAATGTGGTGTTGGGATAGCTTTCTTTTAAGGCACTCTCCACATCCGTCATTACGGTATCCACCTGATTCACATCCTCCGCGATGACCGTGATGGTTGGACTGATACTCGTACCGGTAATGTATTTGATACCGGTTTCGTAAGGTACATAGATCGCCGTATCCGGGCTGATGCCGGATGCCACAGTTCCCATCTCGGATAGTACCCCTGACACTATATAGGGGCGGCCATCAATATAGACTGTACCGTCATAGGCATCGTAGGCGCTGCCGAAAATTTCCTTTGCCACGGTAGCACCCAGTACGCACACCTTTTCCTTGCTCTCGTTGTTTTCTTCTGTGAGGAAATCCCCGATGGCCATTTCCAGATTACTGATGGTAGCATAATTGTCCTCCACACCGGCGATGGTGTAATAGGAAGCAGAGGTCATATCGCCTCCCTCCACCGACGCTGTAGTGGAATAAGAGACCGTAGTTGCAGAGATTCCCGATACAAAAGTCGCCAGATCATCACAGTCTTCACTGGTCAATGTCACGGCTTCGCTCTCTTCCTCCTGTCCAAAACCGAAGAATCCGCCGAAGTCCATTCCACCACCTGGACCACCCTGCGTACCGCCGCCGGAACCTCCTCCGGGGCCTCCGCCCATATTGGTGACGGTAACACTTCCTCCTCCGCCCGGCATTTCAAAGCTAAAACCGCCGCTGTCACTGCTGTCACAGGAAATATCAATGGCTCCGGCATTCAGGTTCTTGAACTGCTCCGCCACTTCTTCTTTTCCACCGGTACCTATCGCCAACACCAGCATTATGGTGGCGGATCCCACAACGATACCGATGGAAGTCAGGATCACTTTGAATTTATTCTGTGACAGGTTCAGCCACACCAAACGCAATATTTCGGATAATCTCATATTCTACTTCTTCCCTTCCATTGACCTTACTTTCCCACAGGTCTCCGCTCTACTTCGTAATGCTGCTTTCGATCAATACGGTATCTCCTTCTGCAACATCTCCGGAGATCTCCACATTAGAGCCATCTGACAGTCCTGTCGTTATTTCTTTTTTCACAATGCTGCCATCTGCAGTCTTCACTTTTACATAAGTCTTGTCATCCTCTGTGATAATGGCTCTGCGTGAGACATACAGCACTTCTTCCGTTTGTTCCGTAACGAAAGTCACATCTCCTGTCATACCCTGGAACAGTCCGGAGACATCCCCTTCTAATGTGACAGTTACGTCATAAGTTATGTTTCCACTGGAATCCGATGTCGCATCTCCAATAGCCGTCACCTTTGCCGTAAAGGTATCTTCCGGATATGCCGTCAATGCAATATTCGCCGCAGATCCCAGAGAGATATCCGTCATGTCATCTTCATCCACCGTTACCGTCATGGTCACTTCGTCCATATCGTATAAAGTAACCAGAGAGGTTCCGGTACTGATCTTATCTCCGGCCTCCAGCTCCACGCCGGTGATGACACCGTTGTATCTTGCACATACTGCATTACCATCGATATAAGTGCTGAACTCATTCCATTTTTCCAGTGTCTCATTATAGGTTTCCTGCTGATCGGACAATTCCTGCGCAAGATACCCCAGTGCAATGTCATAGGTCTCCTGTGCGGTATTGTAGGCCAGTGTTCGCAGTTTTTGGGTCTCGGCTGCGGTCAGTTTCCCCTGCTCCAGTTCCCGTTCTGCCTTATTGTAGGCGGTTTCGGCAGTGGTTACATTTTCCTCCGCCTGCTCTACTCTCTGTTCCAGCTCTTCCTTCTGCTGCTCCAGGGAATCTGCCGTGGACTGTGCCTGCTCCGTCAGCTGCGCGTAATAGACATATCCGTAAGTATCATCGGCTGCGTCTGTACTGTTCAGGCTGTATTTACAGTTCGACAATACCTGTGCCGCATCCTCATAGGCTGCCGTTACTTCCTCCAGCTGTGCCCGGTAATCTTCCAGGCTGCTCTTCGCCTGCTCCAGCGTGCTCTCCGCAGAATCTACTGTATTCTGAAGTTCCTGCAATGTAGTACTGTACTCGGTATTAATATAACTGCCGTAAGCAGTGCTGCTGTCATAAGTGTATTTTGCCTGTTGTTTTGACAGGGTCTGGTCGGCTTCCACCGCCTCCAGATCGGCTTTTGCTTTCTCCACGTTAGACTGCAGTTCGTCTTCCAGGTCGGAGACACTGTCTTCTTCCAGCAGGTACAGTGGATCTCCCTCGGACACCTGCTGCCCCACAGAGACCACTACCTCCGCCACGGTCAGGGTAGAATCTTCACCATTGCTGCCAGAGCTGCTGCCTCCCATATTAAAGATTTGCCCAAACATGTCTAAGCCTCCCTGGGCTCCGCCGCCGGAAGCACTCATGCCGCCAAATCCACCGGATCCAGAGCTGCTGCCGGCAGTACTACCGGAGGAGCCACCTGATGAACTGCTGCCGGAAGTATCCGTTCTCTGCAGGGCACTCATATCCAGATCAAAGGTCTGATCCACCGTACTGATATCCACGGAGCCGCTCTCCGTCACACCTTTGACCAGTGTCCCGTATTTTACGGTGGTCTCTTTATAAATGACTTCCGTGTCGGAACCACCGGAGAGACCAATGGCACCAGCCACTACAGCGATCACGCAGACACCACAGACACCTGTGGTGAGCTTGCGCCTTTTCGACCAGCTTTTCCACGATCCGATCCGGCTCATCCAATTTTTTATAGTTTCCTTGATCTTTTTCCCATTTTCATTCTGCTTCATAATTGTTCCCAATCATTCCTGTCTGTTTCTCAACATTTGTTCCATCCGCCTGATTTATTGTCTTCCGGGACCGCCCGGCATTCCGCCGCCGAAGCTATCGGAATTACCACCCCCGGGACCCCCCTGCGGCATTTCTCCTCCGGAAGGCATCTGCATATCCTCTGGCATAAGGGATTCGTTGAATTCCTGAAGCTCCATATCACTGCCGGTTGTGAAATCAGCACTGCTGCCGGAATCCTCGTCCGTGCTCCTGACTTCTGCCTCGGAGCTGACTTTACTTGCCAGGTAGATGGTATCGCCCTCTTCCAGTCCTGACAGGATTTCAATGTCTACACCGTTGGTAATACCGGTCTCTACCTCCGCCAGTTCCTTACCTCCCAGTGCTGTCTTTCGATATACATAAGTTTTGCCGTTTTCTTCGACAATGGCCTTACGGGACACATAAAGAATATCCTCTTTTTCTTCCGTTACGAAAATGACATCTGCGGTCATTCCCCCATACAGCTTCTCCAATGCGCCTTCTACGCTGATCTCCACAGTGTAGCTTACCGTGTTGCTGTAATCGGAAGTAGCCGTAGTATTGATGGAGAGAATGCTTCCGGTATAGGAATCCTCCGGGTATGCCGTAAAGGTGATATCTACCGCATCTCCTACCTGCAGGTCCACGATATCCTCCTGGGTCACATCCACAGAGATCCGCATATCATCTGCCGTCGCATAGGAAAATATGATTCCGGTGGTGGTCAGTCTGTCTCCCGCTTCGTAACCGGCGCCGGTGATCACACCGTCCTCCGCCGCATACAGGATACCGTCACTTCCGACAAAATCCTCAAACGCCTGCAGCTGTTCTTCTCTTTTTTCTTTGGTCTCTTCCGCTTCCTGCAAAGTCTCTTTCAGATCTTCCACGGTAGCATTATAAGTGGTCTGCGCATTCTGCCCGGTAATCACGGTTTCCTGATAAGTTTCTTCCATGTCAAGTTGATTGATCTTCTGCTTTGCCTGCGCCGCAGCCAGCTGATTCTGCAGATTCGCGATGGCACTTTCATTTTCCGTGACTGCATTTTCCGCCTGAGTCAGTGCGGTTTTGGCCTGCTGATACTTACTTCTGGCACTGAGATAACCGCTCTGAATAGTCATGAAATTCACCGTATTGTCTGTTCCGGCTCCTCCATAACCTTCTTTTGCCGCTTCGTAAGTCTCTAATGCATCCTGATAATCTTCCTGCGCCGCAGCCAGTTTTTCCTGAAGGGATGCTGCGTTGGACTGCTTCTGCTCCAACTGCACCTGTAAGGAAGTCACGTTATTTGCCACACTGCTTGCCGAAGTATTCCGAATGGACGACGCATAAGAAGCACTGATCTTCTGGGTATCGTAGTCTGTCTGCGCTTCCAACAGAGATAATTCATAGGTGCTCTCTGCCTCCGCGTAGTCCGCCTGCGCCTCTACGACGGCATTCTTAAGCAATGCCCGGACTGCTTCCACGCTATCTTCCGTGAATTTCAGAAGTTCCTGTCCCTCAGTGACTCTCTGCCCGCTGGCGGCATAGACTTCTTCAATTTTTAAATATTTCTGTACCGTATCTTCATCGTCATCACTGTCACTATCACTGTCTTCGTCATCTTCACTGACGTCCAGATCCAAATCGTAATCTATGGATTTTGTGTTGTATTCCAGAGACCCGCTCTCCGTCACACCTACCTTTAAAGTACCTCGCTCCACGGTCTCTTCCTTGTAGATCCATTGCTCTTTTTGCAATAACGGTGTGATAAACACGGTATAACTGGCTGCCAGGATCAGCAGAAGCAGTGCAATCCCCGCCAGGATCAGTTTTTTCTGCTTCTTTGTGAGGGATTTCAGTTTTTCAAAAAGTGGACTTTTTAATTTCATGACTGTGTCTGTCCTCCCTGCTGATCATCACCCCGGGCATTGTCATTTCCCGAACTCTCATCACCGGGTCTACCCTGTGGGTGCTCTCTGTTGCCGGAATTTCCTTCCGGCACCGTTCCATCTCCCGGAATCACACCATCTTCGGAATTTCCTTGCGGCATCTGCGCAATCTCCTCTTCCTTCATACCGAAGATGACCGTCACGGATTCGTTCGCACTCAGGCTGCTACTATTTTCATTTTCTTCGTCCTCTGTCATGATTTTCACGGTTACACTGTAAGTAACACTGGTGCGGCTGTCGGAAGAAGATACCGGATCGATGGCTGTGATCTCACCGGTGAATCCGCCGTTTGCGGAAGACTGCACGTACGCGCTGTCACTCACGGTCAGCTTCGCAATGTCTGCCTGGTCAACAGATACAGTCACGGTCAGTTCCTTCGAATTGCTGTATACGAATACCACCGCATCGGAAGTCAGATTCTGATCTGCCCGCACAACAGTCCGCAGGATGGTTCCATCCTCGGAAGCATAAAAATAACCATCGCCCACACTGCTTTCAAACAGTTTCAGATTTTCTTTTGCATCTTCATAAGTGCTCTTCAGTGCCGCCAGATCGGATTCTGCCTTTTCCACCGTCGTATTGTAGTCGCTCTCTGCACGATCCGCCGTAGACAGTGCCGTCTCGTAGGTCAGCTTCGCCTGTGCCTGTTGGATTTCCTTATTTTCCTTTGCCTCCGTGACTGCCTGTTGAAGGCTGGGAAGCTTTAACTGTAATGTCTGTAAGTTAAAAGAAGCATTGGTGACGGCATCGTCATATTTCTCCTGTGCCTCTTCCAGATCCTTCAGGTTCTGCTCCAGAACACTGTAGAGGGAAGCTAAAATGCTTGCATTAGACGTTCCTCCGCTCTGCATATTACCGCCGGCTCCGCCACCGATCTATACCGAGCCGCCACCGCCGGTGACCTGCGACCAGCTGACACCCCATTCGTCCATCTTGTCCGTCAGGGCTTTCAAATTTTCATCATAGATTGCCTGATACTCATCGACTTTAAAATAGCTCTTATAGGAACCGTCATTCACATAGGATTCATACTCCGCAATGTCATCCTCGGCTTCCTGCAGTTCTTCCTCTGCTTTCGTCACAGCACTTTGCAGACTCGCCACCGTCTCGTCATAGACCTCTTTCGCCTGCTGTCTGGTGAGGATCGCGCTGTCTTTTGTGTATTCTGCCGTGATGAGATTCTGCTCATATTCGATCTTGCCGGTACGATACGAAAGCTCTGCATCCCGAAGCGTCCTCTCCAGTTCTTTTCTCGCTTCCGCCACACTGTCTTCCGTCAGCTTCAGGATCTTATCCCCGGCAGTTACCTCTTCCCCGGAGACAGCGTATACTTCCTCTATCTCCAGATCAGTGGTCAGATTCTCCACATCGAAGGTCTCCTCTGTAATACCGACATTGGTCACACCGGAAGCCGCCACCATATCTTCCGTCAGTGTGAGTCCTGCCATATTCCCCGGCATGGAAAATGCTGTCGCATTCCCGTTTTTACGCAGTATCACAACTGCTGTCACCGAACCGCCTCCTATCGCCAGTACCAGAATCAGGACAACAACCATCCACTTCTTACGTCCTTTACGGTCATTCTTACCCTTTTTTTCTGCTCTCTCAGAGTTTATCAGCTGTTTGATCTTCTTATTTTTCACGGTAAACCTCCGATTATGATTCCGTTCAGAATTACTTGTTTTCTCAAGTATAGGGGAATTTTGTATTAATAAAGTGTTCACTCTGTGAAAATTCTGTGTCCGGGATTCTTTTATTTTTATGGGAAGTAAGTTATACTGACTGTTGGAAATTTGTCTGTAATTTTCTATTTTGATAATTATAAGAAGGAGACTATTCTAAGGCTCAGAGGTAAGTCGCTTTAAGCTTTCGAATAGCAAATAGCACATAAGATGATCGGACTGGGAACTATAATCAATACCGCAGGCATTGCTGTGGCCGGACTGGCCGGCACTGTATTCAACAGATTTTTTACCAAAGAAAAAAACAGGCAATGCCAAAGACCCTCTGTTCGAGGGTGCGGTCACGCTGTTGGCAAGACTGATTGCACCGGTCATGACAGATGCCGCCATTACCGATCTCTCCCTCATCGGCTCTATCCTGATCTTCTGCGTGGGTGTGAACCTTGTCTAGGATAAGAAATTCCGCGTGGCAAATATGCTTCCGGCGGTTGTTCTGGCAATCATTATGGAATATCTGCCTTGGGAGTTATAGGTTCTGCAATATTTTCAGATATGCTCCCTGTTCCGTAAAAACATAAGGTTTATATTTTTACGCATGAAAAAAGCTTTTGTTAATGTGATGAAAAGCAAACATTCCACCGTACTTACATCAAAAAAGTTGATTTTATCGTAATTTAAGAAGCTTATCTGTACTAATTGATTCTAATGTATGAATCTGTTGTAAAGCCAATTGTCGAAGCAATTCCATTCTTTCTTTTTGGTTTTTCCCCTGATGAATCAATACTGCATTATAACTTTCTAAATTGGTCAAAATTAATAATTGATTTAGTGTTGCACCATCTCTCATATTACCTTTTATATCTGGATTCGCATCTTTCCATTGTTTTGCTGTTCTGCCAAATAGAACCACATTTAGCATATCAGCTTCATTTGCATATGTAAAACTGATTTGTGCTGGTGTCAATTCCGGTGGTATCAAATTTTCTTTGATTGCATCTGTATGTATTTTATAATTCAATTTTGATATTTCTCTGTTTAGATTCCAATTTAATGAAAAGCGGCTATTTTCATCTGCTTTCAGCCTTTTATAATCCATGATTATATAAAGTTTAAATTCTGCTGAAATCCATGATGCAAATTCAAATGCGATATCTGAATGTGCATAAGTGCCACCATAACGTCCGGATTTACATACGATTCCTATTGCCCCAGTAGTCTCTATCCATTTTGTAGGTGACATTGTAAATGCATTAGATCCCGCCTAATTTCTAAAGGAGTCGAATTCGACCCCTTTAAAGTTATTATTATGTAATTTTTCCCATAAACCAAGAAACTCTATTGTGTCTTTGCTTCTCATCCAATTTTTAATTACATCCTTTGCTTCATCACTTTTATAGCGTGCAATATCCGTCAATGATATAAATTCATTTTGAAAATCCTGTGTATATATTCCAATATCTATTCCATTCGCGTGAATTGTGTCTTTTACAATATTTTTCACTTTATTATCCTCCAGTTCAATTGTAACTATATGCTTTGTTTTCTTCTTCAATAGTCTCACACTCCTGTATTATTCATTTGTCAACTTTCCAGACTGCTCTGCAAGCTTTTTCTCTTCTCTCTTCACTCTACGTTCCAGTTTCTTAATATCTTCCGATGCCGGTAAATTTTCTGGTTTAATTCCTCTTTGTCCAAGCATGTCTCTAACAGAAGTATTATTTTCCACATGTTCAACAGTGATTGCAAATTCTCCTTGCAAATCCTTTTCTTCAACATTATAATTTGTCATTTCAGTTGCAAGATTTTTTGCGGCAATGGTAAGTGTTGGCAGGAAATCCGCAAGTGGTCTTTTATCCTGTACTCCCAAACGTTCTTTCATCTGTTTCGTGGTAAATCCACCAAATAAAGCCTGATCTCCTTTAGACCGGATACGACCAAATCCAGCATCATCTACTCCACGTTCATAAATATTTTGAGACAATCTTTTTTCCGATTCCCTTAATTTTCCTCTTGCCTCTGTTCTTTCGATATAAGAAATCCTTTCTTCAATCAATTCCTGTTTTCTAGTCTGAACCGCAAAATAGCTTTGTGCAAAAGCAATCTGCTCCTTTCGTGGATCTCCATTTTCAGCAATAAGATAACATGCATAACGAGTAAGCATATAATCCTCAACTTCACGAAGTGCACCGTTTCCAACTTCAATTGTATTGTTAATTCTTGAAAAATGATCTTCTGCTACGTTTCCATTATTCTCACATGAAATCATTGCTTTATTTATTGCATTATCAAAATTTCTCCATTGAACATAATCCAATAATTTCATTAGTTCTCTTGCATACCAATACTCAATGCCATCCGCTTCATGTCGGATATCATCAAATTTTCTTCTGTACAATTCAATTATTCTCTTTTCCATTCAAATTTCCTCCTCTTATGAACATATTGCTGACGCCAGCAATATGTTTTTTACTATTAATTTCTTCAATTACTCTATCACATTCTCCTTTGTGTTCCTCATCTTGTCATAATACGCCTTATACCTGTATATCGTCCTCTCGCTGACATTATTTCGTTTTGCAATCTCTATCATAGCCATGCCGTTCTCATAGCAATCAACAAAATCATTGTAGATTGCCATCCATTTTGCATTGTGCTTCTGCCTTCCACTTAATTTACGATTTTTATAATATTCCAGTTCTTCGCGTAACTCGGCGTTTTCATTTTCTAATTCTTCAATTCTTTTTAATGCTTCCTCGAGTGTTATAACCTTCTCCACTTCATTGTTCCTCCGTTCATGTCATTTTCGTTTTGTCTATATTATATATTGCTAATTAGTATTAGTCAATTTGATTTTGTCATACAGGAAGACTTTTCATATTCATCATGCAAATAAAATACCGCTGATATCTTTTGCAAGCTATGTCTTTCCATAGACTCTCTGCCTGAATATTCCTAATCCACTCGTCTAGATTCCATTTTCGTTTTAAAGCCGGTCCATATTTTAGAATCAGGGATGTTATTACATCTGCACATCTCTCAAAAGCTGCATTCTCTTTTGCATCTTCATAATACTTCTTTCTCATTGCTGCTCCCCTTTCCGAATATAATTTGTTTTGGCAGCCAATTTGAATTATCTGCTTTGAGCAAATCATAAACATAAATCTTATTCGGTCTTCCCAAGCCCTGGTGTCTTCGGTAAATCAAACCATGCTCCTCCAACTCCTTCAACATTTTGTTAACCTTCTTATTCCCCAGGTTCATCAGATTCATAATTTCTTCGATTGTGAAAATGATATAGGTAATTCCGTATTCATCACGCCATGCATCCCCATTGGAGTCTGACAGGCACTTACGATCCAGCAGTATTCCATATAATACTTTTGCCGCATTCGTCATGTCTCTGAACATGTCTTCCTTAAAAAATCTCTTAGGTATCCTGTAAAACTTATAATCAAAAGTTACATTTTCCATTGTCTTATCCTCTCTTTCATTCCTAATTTCACTACTTGGCAAGCAGTGCATTTGTACACACAAAATGCATTTTTAGCTTGTTGGGGCAATGCCCAATCCCCTAAAACCATGAAAATAAATTTTCACGGAGCTACGCCTATCGGCTTTGTCATGCTGATGTATTTCCAACATTTCATAAATTCTTCACTCCTTCCCTTCCTGATTTATGAAATTATTTTCTCAGATTTTCTATGCCGATTCGGTATATCCAAGATGCTGGAAAAATTTTGTTTTTATCAATTTTTCCAACATCCAAGACAAGACAGGAAAAGAATTTCTCTTTATCTCATGGCAATATCATGGTAATCTATCTGTATCTTTAAAAATGAGGAAGATGCTATGCATACAAAACTTACCATACCAGAAAGACTGAAAGATTTGAGAGTCTCAGAAAAAAGAATGTCGTTGCAAGAGTTATCCGATGCTACCGGTATCCCTAGCTCCACGCTTGGCAATTATGAAAAAGATGAAAATATAGATATGTCACTCGGTAATCTTATAACGCTTGCAAATTTTTACAACGTAAGCACAGATTACCTTCTTTGCCGGACAGAATTGCGGAAACATAAAAATCAGTCAGTATCTGATCTGCACCTAAATGACGATGCCATACAAATACTGACTGATAAAAAATATAACCCTCGATTATTATCTGAATTACTCACACATGAAAATTTCAAAAAATTCATGACTGACCTTGAAATCTATATTGATGGCTTTAACGATAAGGGAATTCAGATAGCGAATGCTTTTCTTGATGTGATGAGATGTAAATTAACAGAGCTTGGTGCCGATTCTACTGATGCATTTGCAAGCGTATTTGATAATTCACACATTGAAGCAGAACAATATTATATGAATATTCTGTCATCAGACTTAAAGCCAATTGTCTCCGACCTGAGGGAAGCCCATATGAAAGATAGCAATACTGCCAGTGACATTGACTATCAAAGCATGGTCAAAAATATCATTGACGACTTTGCAACTCAAATACCTACTACCGCAGATGGCGATACAGAGTCATCAAATGATGCTTATATAAATGGTCTTTTGCTTCTTTTCTGCAAAAATCTGGAGATGAAAGTCACTCAGCTTTCTGTGGAAGAAAAGCAGACATTAAAAGAAATATTCTCCCGTTCTAAACCTGCAAAAGAACATCGGAAGCTGAGGCGGAGAAATCCCAAGTTATAAACTTCAATTACTTAATTCTAAAACAAGCCACAAAGGATTTTGTCCAATGTGGCTTGCTGTAGTTATTATTTACTCTCCATATGGTGTTTTAGATTCAGCTACCATCGACAAAGTCTCCTGATTACTCATATCATATGTCACTGCTTTATGCTCTGGTTGAGTGAAGGTAGACGAACCACCAACGCCAAAATATTTTTCAAAGAAAGTTTTCAGTTTATCAATAACACCTTGTTTCTTCTTAGCCCTGTTGCCACCGCCAAAACGTGAAATCGGTGGCATAAGTTTATCTATGTCCGTTCCGGCTGTTTTAATTTCTCCATCACGGAACGCATTCTCCATGAACTTCCGTGTATCTTCCGGCTTCAGTTTTTCTTCCGTAATAATCGCATTAAGGTCATGGTCCCGCTGTTCCACCACATACTCATGCCACTCATTCATGACATCATCCACATCATTGATTCCTGCAATAAAGGTTTCAATGAGCTGTTTCTTGCTGCGAAGCTCTGGGCTGGCATCAATTGCCTTATTGATGGTAATCAGGACTTCCTTGTCTTCGCAATGGGTGTCATGATACTTCTTTACGAGCATGAGAATATAATCAATGTTGATTTCTATCTGCCGGATCAGTTCAATCTCAAATACTACATCATCCGTAATATCCGTACTTTCCTGACGCTTGCGTTTCCACTCATCACGCAAATCCTGATAACGTCCAAGGTAATCCTGTAAATCACGTTCGGAAATCAACTCATTCCCCTTGAACTCGTCAAAGGAAAGCAGCAGATTTCTCATACGGAGAATCGCACCAAACAAAGCAATAAAATCCTTCTGGTTCTGTTCTCCGACAATCTGTGGTTCTGACAGCGGAAACTTATTATTCAATTCTTCCATCATATCCACATATCCCGGCATTGGCTTACCATCCACAGATTCATATCCGTAATAATAATCCTTAAAGCTCTGCAGCAGAACAATACCTCCGGCATTCTTGTCTCCAAACAGAGAAATGGCACTATCCACACGCTTTTGCAGATTTCTGAAACATACAATATTTCCAAAAGTCTTAATTGAATTCAGAATACGGTTGGTACGGGAAAATGCCTGTATCAGCCCGTGCATTTTCAGGTTCTTGTCTACCCACAGCGTATTCATGGTTGTGGCATCAAAACCTGTCAGGAACATATTTACTACAATAAGAATATCTAATTCCTTGTTTTTCATGCGAAGCGACACATCTTTATAGTAATTCTGGAATTTATCACTTGAGGTATCGTAATTCGTATGGAACATTTTATTATAATCGTCAATAGCTTCTTCCAGAAATTCTCTGGACGGCTGATCAAGGGCAGAGGCATCCTCTGAATTTTCTTCATCCAGAATACCATCCGCTTCTTCCTCATTTGCACCATAACTGAAAATAGTTGCAACTCGCAGTTTTTTGGTCGGGTCTGCTGCCATCTGCTTCTTAAATTCCTGATAATACAGTTTTGCCATCGGAACGCTTGATACTGCAAAAATGGAATTAAAACCACTGATACGCTGTTTCTGCTTGATTTCCTCTACCTCATCCCGTTTGGCAGAAGCCACCTCTGCAATATTAGTCAGCGTATTATAGATGTAGGTTTTATCCCCACGATAGGTCTTCTGGTCAAAATGTTCCAGTATGTACTGTGTTACAATTTGGATACGCTCAGGAGCCATCATAACCTTTTCACGGTTGATGTCCCAGACCATCTCATCTGTGATTTCTTCTTCCACATCCATCGTTTTAATATAATCCACCCGAAATGGAAGAACATTTTTATCGTTAATCGCATCCACGATCGTGTAACTGTGGAGCTGGTCTCCAAAGGTCTGACCTGTAGTAAAGAATTCTGGATTTTTTGCTCTGCTGGAATTAACAGAGAAAATCGGTGTTCCTGTAAATCCAAACAGATGATATTTCTTGAAATTCTTCACAATCGCAGTGTGCATATCTCCAAACTGACTGCGGTGGCACTCATCAAAAATAATAACGATATGTTTCGTATAAACTTCATGCCCCGGATTCTTTTTTATAAAGGTAGCCAGTTTCTGAATTGTAGTAATAATGATGTGTGCGTCCGGGTCTTCCAACTGCCTTTTTAATATAGTAGTCGAAGTATTGCTGTTAGCTGCCCCTTTTTCAAAACGGTCATATTCTTTCATGGTCTGGTAGTCCAGATCCTTACGGTCAACCACAAACAGCACCTTATCAATATAAGGCAGCTTTGATGCCAGTCTTGCTGTCTTGAACGAAGTCAGCGTCTTGCCGGAACCTGTGGTATGCCAGATGTAACCTCCACCCTCGACACTGCCGTACTTCTTATAATTATTGGCAATCTCGATACGATTGAGAATCCTCTCCGTAGCCGTAATCTGGTACGGACGCATAACCATCAGCATATCCTCTGATGTAAAAATACAGTATTTCGTAAGGATATTCAGAATCGTATGCCTTGCGAAAAAAGTCTTTGTAAAATCAATCAGATCAGGAATCACACGGTTATTGGCATCTGCCCAAAAGCAGGTAAACTCAAAACTGTTACTGGTCTTGGTTTTACTTGCTCCCCGTTTCCCATGCTCCTTTTCCGCATTCCGTCTGGTGCTATTAGAATAATACTTTGTATTTGTACCATTGGAAATGACAAAAATCTGAATATATTCATACAGTCCGCATCCCGCCCAGAAAGAATCCCTCTGGTAGCGGTTGATCTGATTGAATGCTTCACGGATAGCAACTCCTCTGCGTTTCAGCTCAATATGTACAAGAGGCAGACCGTTTACCAATACGGTAACATCATAGCGGTTGTCATGCTTCGCACCATTCTCTGTGCCAATCACATACTGATTGATGACCTGCAACCTATTGTTATGGATGTTCTTTTTATCTATGAGTGTAATATTCTTGGAAGAACCGTCATCACGAGTCAGAACTTGAACATTGTCCTCCTGTATCTTCCGGGTCTTTTCCACGATATGCTCATTGGGATTGGCAACAGCATTTTTGAAGAAATCATCCCATTCTGTGTCGGAAAACTGATAGTTATTCAGTTCCTCTAATTTCTTACGGAGATTGGCAATCAGGTCTTTCTCCGTGTGAATAGGCAAATATTCATATCCCTGTTCACAGAGCAAACGGATAAACTCCTGTTCCAGTACTGCTTCGCTCTGGTAACTGTCAGAACGCTTCTTGACGGGCTCATATTCTGTGACAACGGTATTCTCCGATGTCTCTGCTACAATATTAAAGTACGACACATCCTCGCCTCCTTACTTTGGTAATTCTTTAAAGGATAACAGCTTATCCCTGTAATATTCATACTGCTTCTGACGTGCTTCGATTTCTGCCGGAAGTCCTGCGGACAGGTCATTGCAGAGAGTATCAAAGCGGTCGAGAATTTCTATTATTTGTTTTTGATGCTTAATACTCGGTACCATTATTTTAGCTTTACTTATATTATCATTGTACAGTCGTGCTATTGTTCCACCTGTTGACGCAATCCAAGGCTGTAATTGATAACAATAGTAAAGATATCGATTAAGTACAATACTTTCATCATTATCAATCCAAACGATATTAGAATCTTGATAATATGCATCCTCTCCATTATAAACAACTGTACGACCAATTGTCCCTGCTGCTGATATTAAAATATCGCCTTCCTTTGGATAAGAGTACTTTTTACGATATTCCTCAAACTTTTTTCTAGAAATGAATGCATCGGCTTCTTTTCCAAATGTTCCAATTTTATAAAAAGGTACATCACCTGTCGATGCTGTTTCTGCTTTCTTAATTCGTTTACACATAGACACCTTACCGATATCCGAAAGCTGAATTTGCCCCCACCCAAACACATACTGAATAAGTTTAATTGCACTTAACTCTGTCTGTCTGTCTGTCTGTC
>DLZQ01000029.1 GCA_003447295.1 Lachnospiraceae bacterium | reverse complement strand
TTGCACGCGTAACTCTCAATTTAGTACTCTTCCGCAATATCAATCTCTTCCTGCTCTGCAGCTGTCGTGTCTGTGGAGCAGGGGGTTCTGTGGAGGTATGCCAGCCAGTAGCCACAGCCGACAATTCCGGCGCCACCTACGATGTTGCCCAGGGTAATGGGCAGGAGGGCTTTTACGAGGAAATTGAACCAGGTCAGGCTCTCTGCGGTAATTCCGTAGGCCTGTGCTGTCAGCAGACCGCATACACCGAAATACATATCTGCAATACTGTGCTCAAAACCGCATAATACAAACAGCATGACAGGCCAGTAACTGGTCAGAAGCTTGCCGGAGACACGCTTCGCCGCAAAAGACATCCATACCGCAATACACACCAGAATATTGCACAGAATGCCTCGCACGAAAGCCTCTCCCACGCTTAAATTCGTCCGGGCTGCAGCAGCATTGACTATTGCCTGTGCAAGCTGCTCTCCGAAGAGATCCGGTGTCCGTCCCACTACTACCAACACCGCTACAAACGCAGCGCCGATAAAGTTGCCGATATAGACAAACAGCCAGTTTTTCAACATTTTCCATACGGTAACTTTCTTCTCCAATACCGCCAGTATGATCAGGTTATTACCGGTGAAAAGTTCACTGCCCGCTACAAGTACCATAGCCATACCTGCCGGGAATACCGCAGCGCCCACCAACTTTGCCACCGATGCGATGCCGATGGTGCTGGATGCCGTCGTGGATGCAATCCCCGCAAAGCCGATGAACATACCGGCAAAGAATCCCAATAAAATTGTCTTGAAGATCGACAGATTTACTTTATGGATTCCGACTTCTATATAGTTTCTTGCAATTTCCAATGGTGAATGCATAAATAGAGTCCTCCTGATTTTCCGAAACCGACTCGCAAATGTAAGATCGGCTTTCCATAATTTCTGCATATTTATGAATAGTTACATCTTGCCATATTTCAATTACACTTGCAAGTAAATCTGAAAATATCAGAAAAGAGTATGCCCTCTCTTGATTTTCGTACGTTAATTTGATATAGTGTTTGAAGAATAAACAGACATCTTCCGACTTTGTCTTACTAGTTGTTTACAGTAAATAACAGAATCGAGGAAACCTATATGAGTACTCTTACCTTTGGTTTTATCGGTCTGGGGCTGATCGGCGGTTCCATCGCCCGGGCGATTCGTCAGAATCTTCCCCAGTCTCAGATCATTGCATACGATATTAACGCAGACACCTTAAGAGAAGCTTCCCAGTGCGGCGTAGCCAATACAGTCACCACGAAAATCGATGCTTCTTTCTCCACGTGCGATTATCTCTTCCTCTGTGCTCCTGTGCAGAAAAATGACGAGAATCTCTCCGCTGTAAAAGAAATTCTCTCACCGAAGACCCTGCTCACCGATGTAGGAAGTGTAAAGAGTGAGATCCATAGGGAGATCAAAAAAGCCGGTCTGGAAGGACAGTTTATCGGCGGTCATCCCATGGCGGGAAGTGACCGGGTGGGCTTTATTAATTCCAAAGCCGTCCTTTTGGAGAATGCCTACTACATTCTCACCCCCACAGCTTCCGTTCCGGAGAATAAGGTCACGGATTATAAAAATCTGGTACAGCAGTTAGGAGCTATTCCCCTGATCCTGGATCCGGCACAGCATGATTACGTCACTGCTGCAGTCAGTCACCTGCCCCATATCATTGCAGCCTCTCTGGTAAATCTGGTGCGGGACAAAGATTCTGCCGACGGGCTGATGAAAATGATCGCTGCCGGAGGCTTCAAGGATATTACAAGAATTGCCTCCTCCTCCGCTGCGGTATGGCAGCAGATCTGTCTGACAAATACAGAAAATATTTCGACACTTTTGTCTTCCTACATTGCTTCCCTCCAGGGAATCCAACAGGAACTCAATGCCAAACGCGGTGATGATCTGTACGAACTGTTCGACAGTGCCAGAATCTACCGTGATTCCTTCATCAATACCGCCAGCGGTCCCCTGAAGAGTTCCTATGCCATTACCATTGACATTGCCGATGAACCCGGTGAGATCGCTGCTGTGGCTACGATTCTTGCCCTAAAAAATATCAGTATCAAGAACATCGGTATCGTCCATAACCGAGAGTACGAGGGCGGCGTGCTGCGCATTGAATTCTATCAGGAAGAGGCCATCGTTAGATCCACGAAGATTCTTCGCGAAAAGGGCTACAGCCTGCACAACAAGAACTAGAAACCCGACTTCTGTTTCCTTCGCCGCACCATTTTCTCCACGCAGACACATACGAGCAGTCCGAACGCACCGCCGCAGGTGTCCAGCACCACATCGGCAAAACACCCATAGCGTCCCGGAATGAACAGTTGGTGGAATTCATCCGCTCCGGCGGAGACAAGCACCCAGCATACGATCAAAAGATACAGCTTTCGTCCTCTCTCCTTCCAGGGTCTCCACACGCCGTACAATAATACTCCCATGCATGCATACTCAGAAAAATGGGCCAGTTTACGGATAGGATGTTCAAAATAAGCCGCCATACTGTCGAGGACATTCTGCGTCCAGTGTTTCCCTGAGATAGCATTCAGAAGCTCTGCACATTTTTCCGAGATCATAGCACTCAGCGAGCCGGATTCCTCACCATCCTGACCGGAAAACACAAAAATGAGCCGATATAACAATACAAGTAAAATAGCAGCCATTACACTGACTGCCATTTTACGTCTCTTACTACTTCTCATCATTGATTGTCTGATATACGCGGATTCTTGCCGCATCGCTCTCCGGCATTCCAATGAAGACAGCCCCATACGCATAAGTATCTTCCTTCATTTCGATCCGGACGATCTGTAAGAACGCATGCAGCACTTCCTGCGTCCAAATCCTCAGTTTTGATTCATACACTGCACCGATACTTAACACTTCCTTGCACAAAAAGCCCACTCCGTTGGGAGATACATCTACGATGTCAATGCTGACTTCCTGCATGTCTCCCTGGTCCAGGCGCTTTACCATCAGGGTGGAACTCATTTCTGTACGCTTGCTTCGTCTTCTTTCTTCCATTATTTTTCTCCTTTTAAGCCAGCGATGAACATGGCGTCTCCAAAGCTGAAGAATCTGTATTTTTCTCGGATTGCTTCTTCGTAGGCATGCAGGATATATTCTCTGCCCGCAAGTGCCGATACCAACATTACCAGTGTGGACTCCGGCAGATGGAAATTCGTGATCAGTGCATCCAGCACCTTGAAACGATATCCGGGATAAATGAATATCTCGGTATTGTCACAGCCGGGCTGTACCATGCCCTGCTCGTCCGCAGCACTCTCCACGGTACGGCAGCTGGTAGTACCCACGCAGATTACACGACCACCCATTCTCTTCGTCTCATTGATCGTGTTCGCTGCTTCCTCCGTCACCTGATAATACTCGGAATGCATATGATGCTCCAGCACGTTTTCTTCCTTCACCGGACGGAAAGTTCCCAATCCCACATGCAGGGTCACATAAGCGATCTTAATACCCTTGTCCGCGATCTGCTGCAACAGTTCCCGGGTAAAATGGAGTCCCGCCGTAGGCGCTGCCGCAGAGCCCTCATATTTTGCATAAACGGTCTGATAACGGTTTTTATCCTTCAGTTTATGAGTGATATAAGGTGGCAGGGGCATCTCACCTAACCTGTCCAGTACCTCTTCAAAAATACCCTCATATTCAAAACGGATCAAACGATTGCCTTCTTCTACAGTCTCAAGCACTTCCGCCTTTAACAGTCCGTCTCCGAAGGTCAGACGCTGACCGGGCTTACATTTTTTGCCGGGCTTTACCAACGTCTCCCATACATCCGCTTCTTTTCTTTTTAACAAAAGGACTTCCACATGTCCGCCGGTATCTTCCCGCTCTCCTAAAAGTCTCGCTGGAATAACCTTGGTGTTGTTTAACACCAGACAGTCTCCGGGATGCAGATAGTCGATAATATCCCGGAAAATATGATGAGATATCTCTCCCGTATTTTTATCCAACACCAGAAGTCTGGAGGAAGAACGATCCTCCAGCGGGTCCTGCGCGATCAGTTCCTGGGGCAGATCAAAGTAAAAGTCTGATTTTTTCAGTTCGGTCGTCTCTGCCATTACAGGCTCGCTCCTTCCACAAATGCTTTATATCCGCGATATGTCTCGTATACGTCGGCCTTACTGGTAGCTTCCCAGGGTGCATGCATATTCAGCACTGCCACTCCACTGTCGATAACATTCATGCCGTACAATGCCAGAATATATGCGATGGTTCCACCGCCGCCCAAATCTACCTTACCGAGCTCTGCAGTCTGGAAGTTCACCTCTGCCTTGTCGAAGATATGACGCAGATGTGCCAGATACTCCGCATTGGCATCGTTGGAACCGGACTTGCCTCTGGCTCCGGTGAATTTGTTGATGACCATACCGCCTCCTAAATATGCCACGTTCTTTTTATCGAAGCTGGACGCATAGGTAGGATCAAAAGCACTGCTGACATCGGAAGACAGCATGCAGCTGTGTGCCAGGCATCTTCTCACATGCAGTTCGCTGTATTCGCCTGTCAGATTCATGACCTCTGCTACAGCATTTTCGAAGAAATGAGACTGCATGCCGGTAGCACCGACAGAACCGATTTCTTCCTTGTCCACCAGGATACAACACATGGTACGGTCGGTCACATCACTGTCTAACATTGCCTGCATGGAAGTATATGCACAGACTCTGTCATCCTGTCCGTAAGCCAGTGTCATGCTGCGGTCAAAGCCCGCTTCTCTTGCCTTGCCTGCGGGAACGATCTCTAACTCTGCGGAGACAAAATCTTCTTCGCAAATGTCATAGGTCTCTTTCAGGATATCCAGAACACCTGCCTTTACCGCTTCTTTTCCGGCTTCCTTCTCATCTTTTTTCTTATCCTTTTTATCGATCAGCAGAGGCTTGTTGCCTACGATAATATCCAGAGCTTCGCCCTCGATGACCTTTGCTGCCTTTTTCTCCAGCTGCTCCTGTGCCAGATGGATCAACAGATCGGATACAAAGAATACAGGATCATCCTCGTTCTCGCCGATATTGATCTCTACACAGGTACCGTCTTTTTTCACGATCACACCGTGGATTGCCAGAGGAATGGTCACCCACTGGTACTTCTTCACGCCACCGTAATAATGAGTATCCAGATAAGCGAATCCACCATCCTCATACAGGGGATTCTGCTTCACATCCAGTCTGGGACTGTCGATATGGGCTCCGAGGATGTTCATGCCCTCTGTCATGGGCTTACGGCCGATCTGGAACATGGCAATGGATTTGTTCATCCATACGCTGTATACCTTATCTCCGGTTTTCAGAGCGGCGCCATCTTTGATCAGGCTCTCCAGTTCACGGTAACCGGACTTCTCAATGGTATTGACAATGGTGTCAATGCACTCTCTCTCGGTCTTACCGTTGTCTAAGAAATCACGATACTGTGCGTTTATTTTCTCCAGCTCTTTTAACTGTTTGGAAGAATAGGTCTCCCAGGTGTTTTTCTTTTCCATATTTATCCTCATTTCCGCATCCGTCTTCCGGATACTCTTTTACTATAACTATAACAGGAGAGGTTCCTCGCCCTCTCCGTATCAGTGTACTACATTTGCGTCCGCAGTTCAATTCCTGTCTGTCAGATTTTCATCCTTCTCCTTAGGATCCCTGTCGATCTCCGTATAATGTTTTTTTCTGCGCTGGATCTTCTTGATCTCCCGGATGCGTCTGCGGTTCTCTCTTGCCAGTTCGCTCTTACTGCTGGCATGATTTACCAGCACCCGGTTCACCGGACGGAAATAACGGTTCAGGTAAGCACCGATCAAAATGATATACATGCAGAAATACATCCACAACATAATAATCACAATAATGGTCAGACTTCCGTAAATACTATATCCATTTCCATAAGACACATACATGGAAAATCCCCAGGAAAATACACTCCATACCACCGCAGCAAAGCAGGCTCCCGGAACCTGTTCCGTAAATTTCAGCTTTGTGTCCGGGATATATGTATAAATCAGACCAAACAAAAGAATCAGCACCGCCCATACGAACAGAAAGCGGAAATTCATCAGAAGACTTACAAACATCTTAAGCTGCGGAATCCTGTGTAATGCAATATCCACCAGCTGATTACCAAATACCATAAAAAACAGTGACAAAATCAACACTACAAGCATGATCAATGTATAAAAGCTTGCAATAAAACGGATCACGAAGTAATTACGCTTCTCGTCCACGCCATTGACCGCATTTAATCCCCGCATCAGTGCCATGACACCCTTCGCCGCCGACCAGACCATGGCGATCAGAGCCACCGGCAGGATTCCCACAGAACTCTCATACACATCCACGACAAGACTCTCCACCATTGCATCCGCAATATCCGGTGTCACATCTGTCAGCGCGGTGACCAGATTCTGTTCCGTCACCGGGGTATAAGGAAGCACTGCACAGACTACCATCAGCATCGGAATCACCGACAAAAACAGGAAAAAGGCTGTACTCGATGCATAAGCACTGATATTCTGTTTTTTCATCTGACTGGAAAAATCCCGCCAGATGCTGATTATTGTTCTGAACATATCTCGCATCCTTCATAGAAAAAGTTAAGGATCTGTTCCGCGCCAAGCCCCTGCAGTGCCATGTTTTTGGCACCGTTCTGGCTCATTCCCACGCCATGGCCGAATCCACCGCCGATAATGTTATATCCTACCACATTTTTCTTGTCATGGCTAGGTTCAATCACAAAAAATGCACTGGGCAGAAGATTTGGCATGCTCACTTCACTGCCGTCCTGTCTGACCACCCTGGTCACGCCATCGCATAGTACTGCTCTGATATTATATTCAGAGATGATCTTGTAGGTTCCTTTGTCTGTGGCAATGACCAATTCATCTGCCACACCGCCGGGTCCCCGTTTTATAATAGTGATATCCGTAACCTTTGAAAAGGTTTTTATGTCTTGACTACAGTAGTCACCGTCTTTCAAAGTCAGTATCAGCTTCCCGTTGGCTTCATAACGCTTCTTCAGGGTCTCAAACATCCGGTCCACATCAATCTCTTTTACCGTATATGTCCAACGGTACCACCCTTCCTGTGCTTCATAATCCTCTGCATGGGTTTTGGTAATAAAATCCCGGAAAGTCTCTTCTTCGCTCAGACCCTCTGCAGTTGTTTCCGCGGTAATCTCCGTACTGCCTGCAGCTACCGCTCCGTCATCCGTCTGCGCCAAATTCTCCGGGCACAGCCGGCTGCTTTTCAGATAATCAAGCATCTGCGCCTCCGCAGTCTTCCATATTTTTGCTGTAGTTCCCACACCGCAGGATGTCGAATAATAATAGGTGTTCGCCACAGTGCCTTCGTCCGTGAAAATCATTTGTCCGTAGGTTTCCTTTACCGCCGTAGTCGTGCTGTCTGCCTCTGTGATGTTGTTATAGACCTGATAGGAAGTGCTGTCGTCCACATGGGCTCCGTACCGGGGATACCCTGCCTTGAGCATATGTCCGTAGGCATAGGTTCGGGCACAGATTGCCTGCGCCTTCAGGGCTTCTAACGGGTAAGATGCCGGCATCTCACTAGGCACCACACTAAAGAGATATTCCTCCAGTGGCAGCTCATTCACCACGGCGATGCCCTCTGCTGTCCTGAGCAGTTCGATATGTCCTCGGTAGGAAGGTGTTCCCTGGCTTCTGTTTACACTAAGCAGCTGAATCCTTCCCGTCAATACCGTAGATACTATACTGATCCGCTCCCCTACAAAATATTCACTGTCCATATCTATGGTAATCTTGTCTCCCTTGGAAAACAATTCTTCCTGCGTATTTTCCCCGCTTCCGTATTGCAGCAGGAAATCGCTGTCTGCCGTCAGTGTTACTTCTGTATGCAGAATATCCGCATAATCCGAAGCCTTAATTAACACCCGGATGTCTTCCATGTTTGCTTCTCTGGCTTGAAGAATACCGCAGATCACGCCATTCTCCCGGACAAAATCCGCATTGGCATAGCCAAAGGTCAGATCCGCAAACGTGCACATGGTAAGCTCCCGATACAAACGGTATCCTTTATAATCCTCTGCCAGAGGAATTCTGCCCCTGCCTTCGATCTCGATGCCGTTTTCATCCGCTGACAACACTCTTCCTGTAAACTTATCCGTCTTCAGAATAACCGCACTCACCAGTTCATCTGTAAGTTCTACATCCGCCAGCTGTTCCCGCATCTGCTCCGGTGCCGGAAAAGGATCTGAACCTTCCGTCTCTTCCGCCAGAAAAAAGGTCTCCTTCTCTCCGTCGCAGAAGATTGTGATCCGGTCAGCTTCTGCATCCGTGATCCATACATTTTTAAGGTTCTGTACTACCGGAATATGCTGGGGTGAAGTCTCCGGTATCTCGGGTGTATCCACGCCATCCCTGCCACAGCTATGTAACAAATTCAGGAAAAGCAAAAAAAGAAGAAATGCCACACCTAAGATACACAGGTATTTCTTCAGCTGTATTCTCTGTCTTCTCGGAAGTTTATAATAATTCTCAAGAAGTCTGTTTTTCTTTAAATTTTTCTTCAAATGATCCCCCGCCTGTTTTTATATTTTGACTTTAAAAGAGCAGCCCCAAAGGACTGCTCTCTCTTTTGTATTGTTATCCCCAAAATGCCGCCTCTTACCTTTTGACTCCTAGCAATGCTAGGTGGGTAACCGCAACCAACCTTTTGCCTTCCCTTCCAATCCTCCTTGCGGAGTGAGGGCTTGACAGCCACTTGGCAATATAGGAATCCCGTTTAAAGTAAATGTAGGTTCAAAACTGGTAAGAGTTATCGCACATCTCAGGTTAAGTATATTATAGCTACTCTGCTTTTATTTTACAACTGTAATTTTTACCAAAAAAGGCTGCCTCCAAAGAGACAGCCTTTTGGTATTTCATAATTATCTGTAAAGTAAGATTACAGCTGAGGACCAGCAGCAACCAGAGCCTTACCTGCATCATTTCCTTCGTATTTAGCGAAGTTCTTGATGAATCTCTGAGCCAGATCCTTTGCCTTCTCTTCCCACTGGGAAGGATCAGCGTAGGTATCTCTGGGATCCAGAATTCCGGTATCAACACCGGTCAACTCGGTAGGAACCTCGAAATCGAAGTAAGGGATCTTCTTGGTAGGAGCGGTCTTGATCGCGCCATCCAGGATAGCATCAATGATACCACGGGTATCCTTAATGGAGATACGCTTGCCGGTTCCGTTCCATCCGGTGTTTACAAGGTATGCCTTAGCACCGTTCTTCTCCATCTTCTTCACCAGCTCTTCTGCATACTTGGTAGGATGCAGCTCCAGGAATGCCTGGCCGAAGCAAGCAGAGAAGGTAGGGGTAGGCTCGGTAATACCACGCTCGGTACCAGCTAACTTAGCTGTGAAACCGGACAGGAAGTAATACTGGGTCTGTTCCGGAGTCAGAATAGATACGGGAGGCAGTACGCCGAATGCATCAGCAGACAGGAAGATTACGTTCTTAGCTGCGGGTGCGGAAGAAATAGGACGTACAATATTCTTAATATGGTCGATAGGATAAGATACACGAGTATTCTCGGTAACGGTCTTATCGTTGAAATCAATCTTGCCGTTAGCATCAACGGTTACGTTCTCAAGCAGCGCATCTCTCTTGATTGCGTTGTAGATGTCGGGCTCGGAATCCTTGTCCAGGTTGATAACCTTAGCGTAGCATCCACCTTCGAAGTTGAATACGCCGTTGTCATCCCAACCGTGCTCGTCATCACCGATCAGCAGACGCTTAGGATCGGTAGACAGAGTGGTCTTACCGGTTCCGGACAGACCGAAGAAGATAGCGGTATTCTCACCGTTCATATCGGTGTTTGCGGAGCAGTGCATGGAAGCGATACCCTTCAGAGGCAGGAAGTAGTTCATCATGGAGAACATACCCTTCTTCATCTCTCCGCCGTACCATGTATTCACAATAACCTGCTCACGGCTGGTAATATTGAAAGCTACACAAGTCTCGGAATTCAGACCAAGCTCCTTGTAATTCTCAACCTTAGCCTTGGATGCGTTGTAAACTACGAAATCAGGCTCGAAGTTCTTCAGCTCTTCCTCGGTGGGTTTGATAAACATGTTGGTTACGAAATGAGCCTGCCAAGCTACCTCAACGATAAAACGGATAGCCATGCGGGTGTTCTTGTTAGCGCCGCAGAATGCATCTACAACGAACAGTCTCTTGTTGGACAGCTCCTTCTTAGCGATATCCTTTACAGCAGCCCATGTTTCCTGAGACATACGATGGTTGTCGTTCTTGTACTCATCGGAAGTCCACCATACAGTGTTCTTGGAGTTCTCATCTTCAACGATGAACTTATCTTTGGGAGAACGTCCTGTATATATACCGGTCATAACGTTTACCGCACCGAGTTCGGTCTCCTGACCTTTCTCGTAGCCTTCCAGTTCAGGCTTCATCTCTTCTTTGAATAATTCTTCATAAGAAGGATTGTGAACGATTTCTGTGGTTCCGGTGATGCCGTACTTGCTTAAATTGATCTCTGCCATCTTACATTAACCTCTTTCCTTTATTCTTTATATGTGTCTTTATCTTCTGCCACATCGTGTGTATTATCTCAAAACCCAGTAAAAAAGTCAAGAAACCGTTAAAAATTTTATACCGATTTTATATTCTTTTTATTTCACTCCGGTTTCCGCCGCCAGCCATTCTTTTTCTTCCTCATTCAGATAAGGAGAAATCTTCTCGTAGACGGTCTTCTGATACTCGTGCAGATATTTTATCTGGGTATCGTTCAGATACTTTTCGTCAATGACTTCTCTGTCAATAGGCACCCAGGTCAAAGTCTCGAAATGCATGAACTGACCGTACTCGTTCTTCACATCGTTTTTCGCCAGCATCACGTTCTCGATACGAATACCGTGGCTGCCCTGGATGTAGATACCGGGCTCATTGGTGATGTCCATGCCGTCTTCGAACACGGCTTCCACCATACCACCGGTGAATCTCCAACGCATGTTCTGGGGACCTTCGTGTACGTTCAAAATGTATCCCACTCCATGTCCGGTGCCGCACTGGTAATCAATATCCATGTCCCAGATAGGCTGTCTTGCCAGAATATCCAGATTCCGTCCGGTACAGCCGTAGAGCCAGTGGGCATGGGTCAGCTGCATCACTGCCGCAGCCACCATGGTATAATGTTTTTTTATTTCATCGGAGACAGGCCCCAATGCGATGGTTCTGGTTACATCAGTGGTACCGCCAAGATACTGTCCGCCGGAATCCACTAAAAGCATTCCCTCCGGCTCCAGAGTCGCACAGTTCTCCGGTGTTGCCTCGTAATGCATCATGGCTGCATTGGACTTATAACCTGCGATCGTCGGGAAGGACAGGTCTAAAAATTCCGGAATCTCTCTTCTCTTCTGTTCCAGATAGTCTGCAGCGGTCACTTCGGTGATCTTCTCTTTTCCCACATGGGTTTTCAGCCAGTAGATGAATTTGGTTACCGCAACGCTGTCCTTCAGGAAAATCTCCTGCATTCTCGCCTGCTCCACCGGATTCTTGATGGCCTTCAACAGCTCGGTGGGATTCTTACCCTCGATCAGCTGTTGGTTCTTCTGCAGTGTCTTATATAAAGTATAACTGCAATATCTGTTATCCACGAGGATTGCATTGCCTGCGGGAAGTGACTTCAAAAAATCTACAACCGTGTCGTATTCCTTCACATTGATGTGATGTGCTGTAAGGTATTCTGACACCTGCGTATCCAATGCTTTCTGCTGGATAAATAATGTAGCGGTATCCTCCGTGATATAGGCATAAGACATTGCCACCGGATTGCATTCCACATCACAGCCGCGGATATTGAAGAGCCACATCAGATCGTCCAGTTTGGTCAAAAGCAGTGCATTGGCACCGTCCTTTGCCATCTTCTCTCTGGTCTGTGTGAGTTTCTCTTCCACGCTCTTGCCGGCAATTTTCTCGTCCAATACCGTTACTTTTCCTGCAGGGAAATCCGGTCTGTCCGTCCAGATGCTGTCTGCCAGATCTTTCTCATAAGCGATACCAATCTGCGCCTTTGCCAGTACCTTTTCGTATTTTTTACCGTCCATGACTGCAATGACTCTGCCGTCGAAACCTAAGGTCTGACCCTGCTGCATATTCTGCTCCAGGAACTCTTCGATGGTAGGAACACCTTCCTGCAACATGCGGAACAGTTCTACGCCTGTCCCTTCCAATTCTGCCTCTGCCTGAATAAAATATCTGCCGTCGGTCCACAGTCCGGCGCCGTCCTTCCATACTAACAGCGTACCGTTGGAACCGGTAAAGTTGCTGAAATATTCTCTTACTTTAAAATAGTCGTTTACGTATTCGGAGTTATGAAAATCCGCTGTAGGCATCATATAGAAATCAATGCCTTCCTCCTGCATCTTCGCTCTGAGAAGTGCAAGTCTGTCTTGAATCACTTTGTTTTCCATTATTTTATTCCTTTCAAAAAGCCTTAATATCCTTCGGTAAGTTCGCCCTTACAGAGACCTACGGCTCTGGAGGTACCGATACGGTCACAGCCAAGATCTAAGAACATCTCCAGATCTTCCATGCTGGACACGCCGCCTGCCGCCTTGATCTTCACCTTGGGGCCAATATATTTTTTGAACAGTTCCACATCTTCTTTCGTGGCACCGCCGGTTCCGAATCCTGTAGAAGTCTTGATGAAGTCCGCACCTGCATCCGTTACTGCCTTGCACATGGCGATCTTCTCTTCCTCCGTCAGATAGCAGGTCTCAATGATAACCTTGAGGATGTGATCTCCACACTCTTTTTTCAGTGTTCGGATCTCTTCTTCCACCTTGTCAAACAGACCGTTCTTCACATCACTGATATTGACTACCATATCAATCTCGTTACAACCATCTTCCAGTGCCTTACGTACTTCTGCCACCTTTGCTTCCGTCACGCTGTAGCCTAACGGGAATCCTACTACGGTACAGATATTGATCTTGTCCCCATAGGTGTCATGGATTCTCTTAATATAACAGGGAGGCACACATACACTGGCGGTATGATATTGGATTGCCTCATCGCACAACTTCTGAATATCCTCCCAGGTAGCGAATGCCTTCAGTTGCGTATGATCCACCTTTCCAAGCATTTCTTTTGCTGTCATATTTTTCTCCTTTTCTATGTATCTATTAAATTGATAATTTTGTTATTACATACTAACCGCGATTATTATAACAAAGAACCCATTTAATATAAAGACTAAAGTTTTATTTTAACTTGAAAGTTAATTAAGAAATGCTATCGAATCCCAGTGGCCCGCATTGGGGCTACTGGTTT
>DLZQ01000014.1:4263-4543 GCA_003447295.1 Lachnospiraceae bacterium | reverse complement strand
GGTCACGGAATATCTGGTGCCCTGTATGGCAGTATTTTATCTGTTCGGAACAGGCATGGTGATCTTTACTCATTTACATAATCTACCGGCAGGAATTTGGCAGATCCTGTGGGGGGCTTTCTGCCCGGAGGCTATGGCAGGAGGAACCATTGGATTCTTATGCTCTATAGGAAACGGCACTGCCTGTTCCGGCAGGCAGGCTATGCGCTATGGTGTCTCCCGTGGTGTATTTTCCAACGAAGCGGGACTTGGAGCAGCCGGTATCAGTGCGGCTTGCGCA
>DLZQ01000014.1:3618-3962 GCA_003447295.1 Lachnospiraceae bacterium | reverse complement strand
CTTATGATCGCTGTATTTTCTGCCACCTTTGGCAGGGTGGGGGAATGGATGCTTACACTATCTATTGCATTGTTTGCGTTTGCTACCATTATTGCCTGGGAATATCAGGGAGAGAAAGCATTTGAATATCTGATGGGACGCTGCCACCGGACCGGATGGTACCGAGTGGGATATGGTATAGCGGCTTTTTTAGGTGCCGTCTGCTCACTGGAAGCAGTATGGGATTTTTCGGATATCTGTAATGGCCTGATGGCGTTACCGAATCTTCTGGCGGTAGTGATGCTGTCGAAGGGGATCTGCCGGGAAATAAGATCATATAAGCTCTGAACGATCATGTCGGAAAT
>DLZQ01000014.1:1359-3340 GCA_003447295.1 Lachnospiraceae bacterium | reverse complement strand
TTTGAGAGAAGTACAAGCCCGGATAAGTTGTATTTGTGTAGAAACGTTAGGAGTGAGATTATGACTAAGACGATTGAAAACTTTTTACGATATGTGAAGATCGATACCCAGTCCAGTGAAGAGAGCACCACGACCCCCAGCACCATGAAGCAGCATGACCTGGCAGGTCTGCTTGTCAGTGAACTGGAGACTATGGGTGCCACAGAGATCACTTATGATCGGGAGCACTGCTATGTCTATGCCACCGTTCCTGCATCCGCAGGCTGCGAGAATGCACCGGTGCTTGGATTTATTGCCCATATGGATACTTCTCCCGCAGTGACGGATACCAATGTGAAGCCCCGGATCGTGGAGAATTATGACGGAAAAGATATCGTACTGAATGCAGCAGAGAACATCATTATGAAGACAGCGGATTTCCCGGAGCTGTTAAATTATGTGGGGAAAGATTTGATCGTGACAGACGGAACGACTCTGCTTGGCGCAGATGACAAGGCAGGAGTTGCCGAGATCATGACTATGGCGGAAGATTTGTTAAAACATCCGGAGAAAAAGCATGGCAAGATCCGCATTGGTTTTACCCCGGATGAGGAAGTCGGTGCCGGAGCGGATCATTTTGATGTGAAGCTGTTCGGAGCGGATTATGCGTATACCGTAGACGGTGGCGCATTGGGCGAATTGGAATATGAGAACTTCAATGCTGCCGGAGCGAAGCTTCATGTCTATGGCAGAAGTGTACATCCCGGTTCCGCCAAGGGCAAAATGAAAAATGCCATCCTGATCGCACAGGAGTTCCAGAAGCTGCTGCCGGTGGAGCAGAATCCAATGTATACCGAGGGCTATGAGGGATTCTTCCATCTGGATGCCATAAGCGGCAATGTGGAGGAGGTTACTGCCGACTATATTATCCGTGATCATAACAGACAGCTGTTTGAACAGAAAAAAGAGCTGTTCTTGTCCTGCGCGGATTTCCTGAACCGGAAGTATGGGGAAGGCACCGTCATAGTGGATATGAAAGATTCTTATTATAATATGCGGGAGATCATGGAGCAGCACATGCATCTGATCGACAATGCGAAAGCAGCCATGGAAGAGCTGGGAATCGAACCCAAGGTATCTCCCATCCGCGGCGGTACCGACGGCGCCAGACTGTCCTTCATGGGGCTGCCCTGCCCGAACCTGTGCACCGGCGGAGAAAATTATCACGGCAGATATGAGTATGCCTGTGTACAGTCCATGGAAAAGACGACCGGACTTTTGATCGCCATTGCGGCAAAATACGCAGACAGATAATAGATACCGATGTTTAGAAAGGCAATATTTTTTATATGACAAATGTAACACAAATGAACGAAACCGACAGACAGTATTATTTTATGGAGAAAGCCTCCGGTTATGTGGCAAAGCTTGGAGAAGAACTGGGCAGAAAGCCTACCTGCTGTGTGACTACCTTCGGGTGTCAGATGAACGCCAGGGACTCGGAAAAACTGGTGGGAATTCTGGAAAAAGTCGGCTATGAGATCATTGAGGATGAGAATGCGGACTTTGTGATCTATAATACCTGTACGGTGAGAGATAACGCTAATCAGCGTGTCTACGGAAGACTGGGAGTATTAAACGGCTACAAGAGGAAAAATCCTCACATGAAGATCGCATTGTGCGGTTGTATGATGCAGGAGCCTTCCGTGATCGAGAAGATCAAAAACAGTTACCGCTTCGTGGATCTGATCTTCGGAACTCATAATATTTTCAAATTCGCAGAGCTGTTATGCTCCCTGTTTGAAAATGAGGGAATGGTCATTGATATCTGGAAGGATACGGACAAGATCGTGGAAGATCTGCCGGTGGAGAGAAAGTATTCTTTCAAGTCAGGTATCAATATTATGTTCGGCTGCAATAATTTCTGCAGCTACTGTATTGTACCTTATGTCCGTGGCAGGGAGCGCAGCCGTAATCCGAAGGATATCATCCGTGAGATCGA
>DLZQ01000014.1:0-1069 GCA_003447295.1 Lachnospiraceae bacterium | reverse complement strand
GGATCCGTTTCATGACTTCCCACCCCAAGGATCTGTCGGATGAGCTGATCGAGGTGATGAAGCATTCCAAGAAGATCTGCAGACACCTCCATCTTCCTTTGCAGTCCGGTTCCACGAAGATATTAAAAGCAATGAACCGTCGTTATACTAAGGAACAGTATCTGGAACTGGCGGAGAAGATCCGTAAGGAGATTCCGGATATGGCGATCACTACGGATATTATCGTAGGATTCCCCGGAGAGACGAAGGAAGACGTAGACGAGACCATCGATGTGATCCGTCGCGTAAAATACGACAATGCCTTTACCTTTATCTATTCCAAACGAACCGGAACACCGGCTGCAACCATGGAGCAGGTGCCGGAGGAACTGGTAAAGGAGCAGTTTGACCGGGTGCTTAAGACCGTGCAGGAGACTGCCAGGGAACAGGTATCCAGGTATCAGGGACAGATCTGCGATGTGCTGGTAGAAGAGATCAATGAAAATGACAGTTCCTTAGTGACCGGAAGAATGTCAAATAATACGCTGGTACATTTTCCGGGAGATGCATCACTGGTGGGAAAGCTTGTGAATGTTTCACTGGATGAATGTCATGGATTTTACTATATGGGACATATGGTTCAGTCATGACTCTGATGATCCTAGGGTCTTTCACCCACCTATGAGCAAGCTCATGTGGGCTTAGACCTTTTGACCCTGGCATCATAGATATGACAGACGAATAAATTGTAAAAGGAAATCAAAATGGAAGAACAAGAGAAGGTAAAAAGAATAGAACTGGAACAGAACATGTCCTGGAAAATGTATCAGATTCTGACGATAACGGCGTGCACCGCAAATCTGATCGGAACAATCTGCAATTTCTGTATTCACGGTACGAAACTGCCGACCATAATCTGCGGGATATGCCTGCTGATGATCGTGATCATCGGCATTGCCGGATGGACTACGAAAAAGGTGCAAATACCGGCGGTCTTGATCATATTACTACTTGTATGGTTTGAATTTCCTTATTTGTATTATTGCTACGGGGATGCCTCTATCGTATATCTGGTCCTGGGGGTCGTTGG
>DLZQ01000089.1 GCA_003447295.1 Lachnospiraceae bacterium | reverse complement strand
AAAATGCAACATTCCATAATAAAATGTTGCATCAGTGCAAACCAGCAGGCAAGGAAGGCTGAACAAAAACAAGGAGGTTATCGATATGCTGCGTCTGACCGTTAGTCCGGAAGAATACCTGATGATCAATGACAATATCAAGATCGTGTTCCTGGGAGGAACCAAGAATCATCTCCGCATCATGATCGATGCACCGAAAGAGGTGAACATCGTGCGAAGCACGGTATTAGAGAACCAGATCACAGATCCGGAGGAGAGAGCGAAGCTTCCTAAATATTATGCGGAAGAAGAGCACCCGGAGAAGTACCGCAAAAAATCTAACGTGATCATCACAAAGGGAAATGCGGACAAATAATTTCATATGGTAATAACCGGAGGAAGAGCGGCTCTGTCAGGGCCCGACAGGGAAGCTCCTACTCCGGTTACTATAAAACTAACAACAAGTATCTGGGAGAAAAGGATTTCTCAATAACAATACAGATACGCACACTGCCGCAAAAGGAATTGGGCAGTAATACAAGGAGGTAAATTATTATGGTAGTACAACACAATCTTACAGCTATGAACTCTAACAGAATGTTAGGCTTAACCACCGCTTCTCAGGCAAAGTCCACCGAGAAACTGTCTTCCGGTTACAAGATCAACCGTGCAGCAGATGATGCAGCAGGCCTGTCCATCAGTGAGAAGATGAGAAAGCAGATCAGAGGTCTGACACAGGCTTCCAGTAACGCACAGGACGGTATCAGTGCAGTACAGACCGCTGAAGGTGCTCTGAACGAAGTTCAGGATATGCTGCAGAGAATGAATGAGCTAGCTGTTAAGGCTGCTAACGGAACTAACAGTGAGGATGACAGAAGCTACATCCAGAACGAAATTGATCAGCTGACTACTGAAATTGATCGTGTAGCAGAGACCACCAAGTTTAACGAGACTTATCTGCTGAAGGGTGATCAGGACGCAACAAAAGATTATACCTATAGCTATGCAAAGGCAACTGCTAATAATGTTGCAACGGCTACTATGGATACAACTGCAACAGGAAATGGAACAACGATTACCGGTCTTACATTCAAGGGTACCGCAAGCGGAGATGCACAAAATGAAGTAGCAAAGCTGATTCGCGATCAGGGCTTAAGTCTTACATTTAAGAGTGCAGCTTCTACTACAACAAATAAGTTTGATAATACAGTAGCAGTTTCCTTAAACGGAACAGATAAGTATAAAGTAGCAGCTGATGCAGCAGGCAACAACAAGTATGCGATTAAGGACAGCAAGGGTACAGTAGTTGCTGAGTTCACAGTGGCTAATACTAAGTTAGGAACTGCTAAGGACGATAAGTTAGAAGGATCAGAGACTATTACTGCAACCAAGGCAACAGGAGGTTTTGGTACAGGCGAGACCATGAAGTATTATGATAAGGATGGTAACGGAATTCCTGAGAACGCATTAGATAATTACTTTACTGCAAGCACAACAGGAAATACAGTTAATCCCGCAGTCAGAGCTGATGCAAAATCAGTATATGATGCACTTGGAAATAAACTTACCGCTGATGCAGCAATGGTAACCGCTAAGCAGGATTTGACCGGTGCATTGAACCTTACACTTCATGTTGGTGCAGATGCAACTTCTAACAACCAGATCACTGTAAGTTTGGATGCAATGTCTGCAAAAGGACTTGGTGTAAATGGTTTGAAAGTTGATGGAGCAAATGACAAAAATGCTCTTTCAGCAGTAGAAACTATCAAGGAAGCTATCCAGAAGGTTTCCACCCAGCGTTCCGCACTCGGTGCAGTTCAGAACCGTCTGGAGCACACCATCAACAACCTCGACAACGTAGTTGAGAATACCACCAGCGCAGAGAGCCAGATCCGTGATACCGATATGGCTACTGAGATGGTTAAGTACTCCAACAACAACATCCTGGCTCAGGCAGGTCAGGCTATGTTGGCTCAGTCTAACCAGTCCAATCAGGGCGTACTGTCTCTGTTACAGTAAGCTTAAACTGAGAGCAGGTTGTTTCCTAAGAGGAACGAACCATATCTGTAAGAGTTATGTAAGAACCAAAGGGCAGTCCATGACGGGCTGCCCTTTTTGGGTTCTTATAAGGCCTTTTGATCATCCAAAGATTTCCTTTCCAATTCCTTCGAAAAATTATCATAGTAATCCATGGCTGCCTGTGTAGAAATAGAAAGCTCAGTTTCTAATTCCCGGATCGTATCTTCCTTTGATACATGAAATTTTTTACATAAACGAACAATTTCTTCTGCTTTTCCCTCTTCTTTCCCCTCTTCTTTTCCATCCTTGTAAATAACTCTCTTTTCCGCCTCAGCATCATACTCAAAAAACACCATATCAATAACCTCCTTCTTATTCTCAAGCAAAAATTCCTTCAAAATATCCTTCTTAATACACACATCCACTGCCTGAACGATGGCCTGTCGGTTTGGATACACTTTTGCCTGCTTGCGGACTTCTGCAACGAACTGGGCGTACTCCTTTAAAATCTGGCAGGCATCCATCAGCTCGGCGTTGAACCCGAGATTGATATTGATTACCTGTACCTGTAATTCAAGCTGAGGAGCCTCTTCCTTATTCCGGTAGGAACTGGACAGCTTCAGGGTGCTGTATTCCGGGAGAGGATCCGTCCCGTTATAAAATACCACAAAATGCGGAGTATCCAGCATCTGTAACTTGTTGGAGTAAAGCAGGTCATCGGTGTTCAGCTTAGAATATTCACTTGCCAGATACAACAAAAAGCGATACGGCATATTGGGATTCAGGGTGGACTGATGCTCAAAAAACCACAGATCAAAATCCACCACAAATGACAGGTCGTTCTGCAAGCTTAGGTAAACCGCATTTTCCAAAGTTGTAATATGCAGTAGCTCCGGATCTTCATAATGCGAGTGATTCAGCGCATTGTACAGCGAGAGCAGCTTCTCCTTGTCATGAAATATTTTCCGGAACACCAAATCCTTATAATTTCGCTTTCCGGAAGCCGGTATTGCGACAGCCACATCCCCCGGCGCAGCCGATCCCGCATTCTCATATGAAAATTCTTCCGCAACAAAATTTTTCCAGAATCTCGACACAGTATTCATCAAATACTCCTCCGAAAAATAGTTGCTGGTCATATTATTTTGTTTTAACTCCATAAATCTCCTTTCTGTTGCAAAATAAATGTAAAATAAAGCAAAACAAAAAAACAAATATTTTCCATATAAAATAAATAACAAGGGAAAATTTTGACCACTGACGGGCCTATAAGAATTTTGAAAGAAATAAAAATATTTCTACTATCACCATATCATACGAAATCTGTGCTGGCAAGTTGGTAAAATGTTACAAATTTTTAAAACAGCATATTACCCAAATTCCGGGGGTCAAGATTTTGCTATTCTGCTACATTGACAATGCGATAGATGTCTGTTATTCTCAGCTTGTAAGCAGATTTTTCTATTTCAATTTGTAATTATTCAGAACTCAGGCAATTTTCATAATTTGCGAATGAAGTGCTGAATAATTACATCAATTCTTTTATATCAGCGCAAGTTGATGTCTTTGACTTCAGAGGAATCCCTGCTTAGATACCCATTAATGACAATAGAGCAGGGGAAGACATAGAAAGAAATCGGAAGATTTGTTTTGTAAAGTGTCGTATATATTCTCCTGTGAAAGTGTGGAAGGAGAATACAAATGGCAAAACGGTATGAAGAACTGTCGATTGAGGACGATTTTATGTTCGGCAAGGTAATGGAGGATAAGGAACTTTGTCGGGATGTGCTGCAGTGTCTGTTGGAAGAACCGGTAGGAGAACTGGAGGATGTGCGGACACAGAGGGAGTTTCGATATACCTCGAAGGGTAAGCCTATTCGCCTGGATGTGTATACGAGAGATCAAAAACGGATTTATGATGCGGAGATGCAGAGATTGAATCATCAGACACCGGAAAACCTAGAATTGCCGCGCAGAAGCAGATTTTATCAATCTACCATGGATACAGATCACCTGAGCAGGGGCAAGTCCTATCGGGAATTGCCGGAGGGCAAGGTGCTATTTCTCTGTACCTTTGATCCGTTTGGACTGGGATATGCAAAGTATTCGTTTCAGAATCTTTGTATGGAAGACAGGAAATTGTGTTTAGAGGATGGAACCGAGAAAATTTTTTATAATTGTATCGCGGAAGAGATACCAGAGCAATTGAAGTATCTATATGAATACATCAGAACCGGTCAGGTCGGAGACGACCTGACCCAGAGAATAGATGAGGCAGTAATCAGAGCCAGAAAGAATGAAGAGTGGAGGTCAGAGTACATGAAAGAATTATTGCATGATGATGACGTCAGAGCAGAAGGAAGAGCAGAAGGAGAAGTCTGTGGAGAAGCCCGTGGCAAGGCCAACGGAGCTATTGGTATGTGCAAGGAGCTGGGATTGAGTTTTGAGGAAACAGCAAAACGGATCCGGGAGAAGTTCCGGTTATCGGAGGAAGAAGTACAGAGAGACATGAAACTGTACTGGTAAAGCGTATTGTGATGAGAGGGCATCTCTATAGGGATTGCCCTTCTTTATTGTTAATCATAGTTCTGACAAATACGAGAATTAGAAAAATGTGACGAAAAACGTTACAAACATGCAATAAAAATCACAGAAAAATGTTACAGATTACTTCCATATACCTGAGAAAAATGTTAAAGTGAAGCAGAATAGGGTAGAATGGCATTTGGAGACTGAACAGGAGTCATTGATTTATAAAATTGATCTTACCGGGTTATGAGAAAGGATGAGTTTATTATGAAATTTCAGGATATGCCTTATGAAAGAATAGATTTTGCAAAAGTGCAGGAGGAGATGGGAGAGCTGATCCGGGAGCTGGGTGCAGCGAAGAGCGGGGAAGAGCAGTTCGAGGTGCATAAGAAGTACTATGCGCTGACGGATCGTGTGATGACGCTGATGACGATTGCTAACATTCGCTTTGACATCGATACCTCCGATAAATTCTACGAGGAAGAGCATAAATACTACGATGAGCAGGGTCCGGTATTCAGTAATCTGGTGCTGGCTTATCAGAAGAAATTATATGAATCCCCCTACAGAGCGTATCTGGAGGAGAAGATCGGTCCGGTCGCGTTCAAGAATATGGAGCTGGCACAGAAGTCCATGAGTGAGGCATTGATCCCGCTGATGCAGGAGGAGAACTCTCTGACCATGGAGTATGACAAGCTCATCGCCGGTGCGAAGATCGATTTCGACGGCAGGGAGCTGAATCTGTCCTTGTTGCGGCCCTATCTGGTGAATTCTGACCGCAATGTCCGCAGACAGGCGTGGGAGAAGATGAGTGCCTTTTTCCTGGAAAATGAGGAAAAGCTGGACAGCATCTACGACAAACTGGTGAAAAACCGTACCGCGCAGGCAAGGGCAATGGGCTATGAAAACTACCTGGAGCTGGGATATTACCGGATGAACCGCAACTGCTACGGCAAGAACGAGGTAGAAGCTTTCCGCAGGCAGATCAAGGAGTATTTCGTACCCTTCGCAGAGAAGCTGCATGACCGTAGAAGACAGCGTCTGGGTCTGGAGAAGCTCAGCTATATCGACGAGCAGGTATATTTTAAGGACGGCAACCCGGCACCCACCGGAACCCCCGAAGAGATCATGGCAGCCGGACAGAAGATGTACCGTGAGCTGTCCCCGGAGACTGCAGAATTTTTTGACTTCATGATGGAAAATCAGTTATTTGATATCCTGGGACGCAAGACGAAGAAGGCAGGCGGTTACATGACCTATCTGCCCCTCTACCATGCCCCTTTTATCTTCGCCAACTTTAACGGTACCAGCGGTGATGTGGACGTCATCACGCATGAGTGTGGCCATGCGTTCCAGGGGTATCTCGCTGCACAGGATCCCATCAGAGAGCATGCGGATATCGGCATGGAGACCGCGGAGATCCATTCCATGTCCATGGAATTTTTCACGGAAAAGTGGATGAATCTGTTCTTCGGTGACAGAGCGCAGGATTACGTGGAAATGCATTTGGAGGATGCGGCTGCGTTCATTCCTTACGGTTGTATGGTGGATGAGTTCCAGCATATCGTCTATGAACACCCGGAGCTGACACCGGCAGAGAGAAAGCAGACATGGAGCCGTCTGGAGCGGGAGTACAAGCCCCATCTGGACTACGAGGGAGATCCTTTCTTCGGACAGGGAGGCTTCTGGCAGAAGCAGCTGCACATTTACGACTACCCTCTGTACTATATCGATTACTGCCTGGCACAGACCTGTGCACTGCAGTACAAGGTGAAGATGGATGCCGATTTTACAGAGGCGTGGAAGAGCTATCTGAAGCTGTGTCGGCTGTCTGCCAGTGATTTTTACATCAATATGATCAAAGAAGTCGGACT
>DLZQ01000023.1 GCA_003447295.1 Lachnospiraceae bacterium | reverse complement strand
TTTTTTAACTCTATAAACCGGAAGTTGTTAGTTGTTTGGAATCACTTCTCCATTTTCATCTAAAAGATAGATTGCATAAACCGTTCCTATCTGCAATGGATCACTTTCCATTACATCACCATTAAATACAACACGGATATTATCATCTACATTCAATTCTGGTGCTCCTCCTGCTGATACTACATCTTTTGTAACAGAAAATTCCTCATCAACAGAAATCCCACTATTAAATGCTTCTATACACCTAACATCAACATATTCTTTATTTACTTCCAAAACTTTTGCATTAAAATATGCTTGTTCTGCTTCATTTTTACATCCAGACAACGCTACTATACAGCCCAATACTGCTAAAATAGATAACCACCTTTTCATACTCAACACCTCTTTAAATCCCGATTTGTATAACAGTAGTCTAACACATGTTGATAAAAAATACTACATCCAAACTAATGTCTGTGATTTGTTTTCCATAATAGTTTCCTTTCAAAAATATTTTATATTTTCTATATCTTGGTGTTTGAAAAACAGCCTCATAGACATTGGTTAATGTTTGTACTCATTACCTTAAAATCACAACCTCTTAAAAAGGCTTCCCAAATTATCTGGAAAGCCTTAGGGTATTGTATTTGAATTTGGACTATTTGATTTTCTAATTGCATACGCAATTCGTGAAATGTATAATTATACTGTTGATACATCAGACACACAAATGTAAATAGGGACATAAAATTTACTATGGGATTAATAAAGATACGGAAATATTAGAATGTGGTTGCACCCAGTCTGCACCCACCTGTTAAGCAGTGTGCTTTTCTCCTTGTATTTACTGGGTTTGCGGACGATGGTATAATTCGATGTCTACGCTCCGCTCCAGTCCGCGCTTGTTCAGACCCTCATTTCCGTTTTCATGGTGCATACGATACAAGCAAAAAGACGACTGCACTTTCTTGCAACCGTCTTCTTACTTATTATTGGTCTATTGCTCGATTTTATCTGCATATTTGATGCGGTAGATCCTGCGCAGGGAATCGTTCACTCGTTCCTCGGAGATGGTTCCGTTCTGGACAGCCTCCAGTACTCCGTTGTATGCGGTCTCGAAGTTCTCCGGCGCATAGATCATGTCGCAGCCGGCACGCAGTGCCAGTACTGCGGCTTCATCGGCACCGTAGTAATTCGTGATCGCTGCCTGGTTCATGGCACCGGATACGATCACACCGCGGAAATTCAGTTCATTTCGTAAAATATCCGTTACCACCGCACCGGACAGGGAGCAGGGAGTATTGTCTCCTGTCAGGGAAGGTGCTGCCATATTGCTGACGGTGATCATTTTGGTCTCACCGGAATCAATACAGCTCTGGAATACCGCAAATTCATTGGCTCTGAAATCTTCCGCACTTCTATCCGTAGAAGCCATGCCATTCTTCGTGCTCTGGGTCGTACTGCCGATACCGGGAAAATGTCCGATGGCAGCTGTTACTTTCTGTTCCTGCAATCCTGTCTGCATGCCGGTCACAAAAGATGCTACCGTTGCCGCATCCGTGCCGTAGGAGCTACTGCCTGCCGCATTTCCATCCACTACTTTCAGATCTGCCGCGGGAGCAAAATCAAGATTGAAACCAAGCTCTGCCAGGTAACTGCCCACTGTGTTTCCGGCAGTATAGGCGTTGTTGGCATCTCCGGATGCGCCGATAGTCTCCGGGGAATCGGTCTTCGTCCCCAAACCTGCCGCTGCCACAGCATCGGTTCCGGATCCCTCTCCGTCGATTGCAATAAACATTGGATAGCTGGTATACAGCTTCGTATTGTCGATCATCTGCTTTAACTGGTCTGCGGACTGAATATTTTTCGCCGCATAGACGATACCGCCTACCGGATATTTGGATAATGCATCCTTGGTTCCGTCTCCTGCCTGCACTGCAGCAGATACACCGGTGATGGATTCCGGCGTAGTGATAAACAGTCCTGCTACCTTGTCCTCCAGGGGCATGTTCTGAATGATGGCTTCGTCTATGATCTTATCCAGCTTCTGTTCATTTGTCAGTTCCGGTACGGTCTCCACCGGTTCCGTAGTAGGTGCCGTGATGGTCTCCTCGGAAGCTATGATATCATCCAGTTTATTCTGTTGTTCCTGCCGATTGTGGCTCATACCGGTAATCTTGCTTACAGCAAAAGCAATTCCCGCTGCCAGCACCAGGATCATAATTCCTACGACTGTATATGCAATGATCTGACTTCTCTGCCGTCTCTTATGTCTTTCTTCCCGTCTGTTCTGCTGACTTTCCTGTCTCTGTTCGTTTGTATCCATTTTTATAACTCCTCTATCTGTACTACTTTTCTATTGTACATGATATCGGTAGGTTTTTCCACTGGAAAATTGTACAACAAAAGAAAAGCATCGAAGATGCGATTTTGCGAATGATGCTCTGAATAGTTGTACAACAATAAGAGAGCGTACCGATCATTCTTTCAATCAGTACGCCCTCTCAGACTACAGGCTCCAATGGCTTGCCCTCTCTTTCTTAAATTTGATCTTCCATTTTGTCTTTTGTTCTCTTTCCACTTTTCTTTTGTACAATGTACTGTAATGTGAGATAATTCTTATCTTCTGTTGTTCATTACTTTTTCTTCTGTGTACTTGATGTTCTCTATATAAATTGGTTCTCTTTGGTAGTTCTATTCAGTTGTACATCATGGAAGACTGTGGTAGGACTTTACTTGTTAGGTGGACTGTACCTCTCTTTCTATAGATTCTTTTGTACTTCTCTCCCAACCTTCTTTGTTGGGTTGTTCCGTTTCTCTTTTGTTAAGTTTAATATAATACAATGTTGTGCATTTGTCAACACATTTCTCGAAATATTTTAATTTATTTTCAATATTTTTATTATGTTGGTATATTTTTACATTTTTTGATATTTTTCGACATATTTTCTGTCTTTTTTAGAAAAGAAAAGGGCAAAGGGCGCGCCGCTGCCGAGATCGTGTAACGAGCCATGCCATCCGTAAGGATTCCCTTTGGGAATCCTTACGGATGACGGCTGTCGCCGTATAAAAACAAAAAGACGATCACCCACTGGTGAGCAAGCTCCCCATTGGGTGATCGTCTTTTTGTTTTTGCATGGCTCGTTACACGGCAAACTGGCTATTATACAGGTTCGCATAGAATCCGCCCTGGGCCAGGAGGGTTTCATGGTTGCCCTGCTCGATGATATTGCCGTCTTTCATTACCAGGATGACATCAGCACTCTGGATGGTGGAGAGTCTGTGGGCTACGATAAAGCTGGTGCGGCCTTCCATCATCGTAGCAAAGGCATTCTGGATCTTGATCTCGGTACGGGTATCGATGGAGGAGGTTGCCTCATCGAGGATCAGCATGGGAGGCAGGCACAGCATTACTCTGGTAATGCATAAGAGCTGTTTCTGTCCCTGGGACAGGCTGCCGCCGTCCTCAGTGATCACGGTGTCATACCCCTTGGGCAGACGTTTAATGAAGCCGTGGGCATGGGAAGCCTTCGCCGCCCGGATGATTTCCTCTTCTGTGGCATCCGGCTTACCCATGCAGATATTGTCACGGATGGTACCGGAACGCAGCCAGGTCTCCTGCAATACCATACCGTAATTGGTACGGAGACTTCCTCTGGTAATGTCCCGGATATCGGTGCCGTCCACTTTAATGGAACCGGAGTTCACATCGTAAAAGCGCATCAGAAGATTGATGACAGTGGTCTTACCGCATCCGGTAGGACCTACGATAGCAACTCTCTGACCGGGTTTTACCTGCAGGTTAAAGTTCTGGATCAGCTTCTTCTCCGGTACATACTGGAAATATACATCCTTCAGATCTACGTTGCCCTGAGCCTCTTCTAATACTCTTGCATCCGCAGCATCGGGTACCTGGGGCTCCTCGTCGATCAGTTCGAAGATACGTCCGGCACAGACAAAAGCATTCTGCAATTCTGTTACCACGCCGGAGATCTCGTTGAAGGGCTTGGTGTACTGGTTCGCATAGCTTAAAAAACAGGACAGACGACCTACGCTGATACCGCCCTTGATCGCTACGAGCGCACCAAATACGCCGACACCCGCATATACCAGACTGTTAACGAAACGGGTCGCCGGGTTCGTAATGGAGGAGAAAAAGATAGCTTTCAGAGAGCATTTCTGCAATCTGCCGTTGATCTCTCCAAACTTGCTCTTCACCGCTTCTCCTCTGGAAAAGGTATTTACGATCTTCTGGTTGTCGATCATTTCCTCAATCAGGGAGGTCTGCTCGCCTCTGGTCTCGGACTGCTCCTTGAACATGAAGTAGGTCTTGGTTGCAATGAATTTTGCCACCAGGAAGGATACCGGAGTGATGCATACTACTACCAGTGTGATGGGCACATTGGTCACCAGCATGAATCCCAGCGTACACAGGATCGTCAGTACACCGGTGAATAACTGGGTAAATCCCATCAGCAGACCGTCTGCGAAAGTATCTACATCTGCAATGACACGGCTCACGATATCACCGTAAGCATGGGCATCCAGATATTTTAAGGGCAGGATCTCCAGCTTCGCAAAAGCGTCCGTACGGATATCCCGGATCACATGGTAGGTAATATAGTTGTTGCAGGTGTTCATGACCCACTGGCCTACTGCTGTGATGATCATGACGGCAGCAATTTTTTTCATAATGGCAAAGATACCCGGCATATCTACCTGTCCCTTGCCGATGATCAGATCCACCGCGTTACCGGTAAGGATAGGAATATATAAGGTCAGTAATACGGTCAGAGCTGCCAACAGCAGGGAGAGTACCAGTGCCGGTGTATATTTGCTGATATATTTCAACACCCGCTTCATCGTCTCTTTGTTATTTTTCTTCTGCATTACCGGACACCTCCTCTCTGTTCAGGGTACTGGGAATAATAAATCTCCTGATATACGGTGCAATCCTTTAACAACTCATCATGGGTTCCCATACCTGCGATCTCTCCATCATCCAGAACGATGATCCTGTCCGCATGACGGATCGTGGAGGCACGCTGGGATACGATAAAGGTTGTGGTCTTATCTTCCAGGGTACGAAGTGCTGCACGGAGTTTTGCATCTGTTGCATAGTCCAGTGCGGAAGCGCTGTCATCCAGGATCAGGATCTCGGGATTTCTGACTAAGGCTCTTGCAATCGTCAGACGCTGTCTCTGTCCACCGGAGAAGTTCTTGCCGTTCTGTGCCACCGTTGCATCCAACTTTCCGGGCTTACCGTCTACCACTTCCGATGCCTGTGCAAGCTCCAGTGCTTTCCACATCTCCTCTTCAGTAGCGTCCGGCTTGCCCCACTGAAGGTTACTGCGGATCGTTCCCTTGAACAGGACTGCCTTCTGCGGCACGACACCGATGCGTCCCCGCAGCTCTTCATCACTCATGGTCCTGATATCTCTGCCCTCTAACAGAATCTCACCTTCCGTCGCCGGATAGAAACCGGGAATCAGATTCACCAGGGAGGTCTTACCGGAACCGGTACCTCCGATGATACCTACGGTATCGCCACGGTTTACGGTGAAGTTCATATCCTGTAAAGTCGGTGCACCGGCTCCCTGATAAGTCAGGGATACATGGTTGAAGTTCAGAAAAGGGGCTTTTTCATCCACTTTTGCAGCAATACTGTTATCCAGAGCTGCTTTTTTCTCATCCTCTGTTGCATCGGCACCGATCTCAAACACGCTGGATACACGTTCCGCGCACGCCAACGCCTTGGTCATGGTCACGATCAGATTCGCCAGCTTCACCAGTTCTACCAGGATCTGGTTCATATAGTTGATGATCGCTACCACCTCACCCTGGCTTAAGTTACCGATGTTGACCTGTACGGCACCGGTATAGATCAGAGCAATGATGGCTCCGTTTACAATGATATAGGTCACAGGATTCATGCAGGCGCTGATCTTACCCACGAAGATCTGCATGGCCGACAATGCTTCGTTATTCTCCCGAAAGCGGTCCGCTTCCTTGGCTTCCTGATGGAACGCACGGATGACACGGACGCCGGTCAGATTCTCTCTGGTAATGCCCAGCACCTGATCCAGCTTGGACTGCACCTTTTTGTACAGGGGAATCGTGGATAAAATAATGCCGAATACCACAACGGACAATAATGGAATTGCCACCACGAAGATCAGTGCACATTTCACATCAATGGTAAATGCCATGATCATGGCACCGAATACGATGATCGGGGACCGCAGGAACAGACGTAAGGTCATGTTCACACCGGACTGCACCTGGTTCACATCACTGGTCATACGGGTGATCATGGTGGAGGTTCCCGCCTTATCAATATCCGTAAAACTCAGATCCTCAATATGATTAAACAGTGCCTGACGCAGCTTGGTAGAAAATCCCACTGCCGCCTTGGCTGCGAAAAACTGTGCAGTAATGGACGATGCCAGTCCCACTACACCAAGGAGCAGCAGGAGCAGTCCCATTTTACCGATATAGCCCATGTTCCGGTTGGAAATACCATAGTCGATGATATTCGCCATTACCAGAGGAACCATCAGTTCAAAAAAAGCTTCCAGCAGTTTGAACAACGGTGCCAGTATGGACTCTTTCTTGTAATCCTTCAGATACATCATTAATCGTTTCATAAGATCCTCATTTCTATGCATTGTTCCATGCATTTACCGTGCAGTACACAACTGCTTTTCGTGCTTCTACTCCCTTTTACTATTTACCATTTTCCTTCATTTTAACACTTCTGCTGTTCCGTAGCAGACCGCCAGCGAATACCCCGCTTCCAAAGTCTGTTCCCGGAAGCAGATCTTCTTTTCCTTCCATTTGCGCTCGTCGGAAAAGTCTTCTCCCAAGACGCTGCCGATCCCCTGACCGGTATATTTGCCGTAGGCTTCTTTTCTGCTCCACAATCGGTAGAACAGCTCGGTCCGTTTCTCCACGTCCGTCTCCTGCAATAGTTTCCACTCTTCCTTTGCAAAAAAGCGCTCTGCCGTCCGTTCTTTGAAGGGAACCCATTTTTGGATATCCACTCCCACTTCTCCGTCGCTGACCCCACAGACCACATAGTCTCCGGAATGAGACAGATTAAATTTTTTCGGGAAATTTACAATCTGTGGTTTGCCCTGTGCTCCATATTCATAGAAAAAAGAGAAGGGGGGCGTCTGTTCTCTCAGTATTCGTGCCTGCAGCACTGCAAGCAGTTCATCCTCTTCCAGAAACAGGATATCGGTATTCTCAATGCCTTCTGTCAGATCCATTGCCATCTTTTGCAACAGCATTCCGGCGCCGAGACTGGCTGCTTTGGCTCCGGTCCCCTTTATCCGTTCTGTCTTTTTCCGTCGCACCTCATCCACACACTCTGCCGCTTCCCGTAAGAAGCTCCGTCTCATCTCTTCCTGTGCAGGATGCAGATGCAATACATAAATTCCTACAGCCATGTCCTTCTCCCGGCAAATCGCCATATCTATTCAGCACAAAGGCTGTCGCACGAAAATTCCTGCGACAGCCTTATGATTATTCTTCCGGTTTTGCGGTGATCGCCAGATGCAGCTCATCTAACTGCTTCTGCTCTACCGTGCCCGGTGCTCCCATCATAATATCCATTGCGTTCTTGTTCATCGGGAAAGGAATGATCTCACGGATGCTTTCCTCACCGCAGATCAGCATGATCATACGGTCTACGCCGGGAGCGATTCCTGCATGAGGAGGTGCTCCGTAGCAGAATGCATTGTACATGGCAGGGAATTTAGCCTTCACATCGGCTTCACCTAAGCCTACCAGCTCAAATGCCTTAATCATGATCTCCGGATCATGGTTTCTCACCGCACCGGAGGACAGCTCTACACCGTTGCAGACCAGATCGTACTGGTATGCCAGGATCTCTAAGGGATCCTGATTGTTCAGCGCGTCCATACCACCCTGGGGCATGGAGAACGGGTTATGACAGAATTCCAGTTCTCCGGACTCCTCGCCGATCTCATACATCGGGAAATCCACGATCCAGCAGAACTCGTAGCAATCCTTTTTCATATGTTTCTCACTGGCGGCACCTAACAGCTTTCTATATACACCTGCTGTCTTCTGTGCTTCCAGCTTCTTGCCTGCGGCAAGACCCACAAAGTCACCATTCTTAAGACCTAACGCCTTGATGACTTCTTCCTTGCGGTCCTGTAAGAACTTGGAGATACCGCCTACGAACTCTCCGTTCTCATCTACACGGAACCAGAAGCCCTTGCGTGCAGTCTGTACCTCTACCTCTGCACAGATCGCGTCGATCTGCTTACGGGTAGCGGTGAAATCATCTACTACGATAGCCTTTACAGTCTGACCTTCAAAAGCAGCAAAGCCGCAGCCCTGCATTACTTCCGTAGCATCGGTCAGCACCAGATCAATTCGCAGATCCGGCTTATCGGAGCCGTACTTATCCATAGCCTCCAGATAAGGGATGCGTACGAAAGGCGCTTTGGAAGCTTCTTTATAAATGCCATACTTTTCAAATACGGGAGGCAGCACCTGCTCTACGATGGAGAATACATCTTCCTGGGAAGCGAATGCCATCTCCATATCTAACTGATAGAACTCTCCGGGAGAACGGTCGGCTCTCGCATCCTCATCACGGAAGCAGGGAGCGATCTGGAAATAACGGTCGAAACCGGATGCCATCAGGATCTGCTTGAACTGCTGAGGTGCCTGGGGCAGAGCATAGAACTTGCCGGGATGATTTCTGGCGGGAACCAGATAATCTCTCGCACCTTCCGGAGAAGAACAGGTCAGGATAGGAGTCGTGATCTCCATGAAGTTCAACGCATACATTCTCTGACGCAATTCTGCCACGATCTGGCTTCTCATCACGATATTTTTCTTCATGTTCGGATTTCTCAGATCCAGATAACGGTATTTCAGACGGGCATTCTCGTCTGCATCCTTGGACTGATTGATCTCAAAGGGAAGTGCATTGTAAATACATTTTCCCAGGATCTCGATCTTATCGGGCACTACTTCGATCTCACCGGTGGGCAGATTTGCATTTTTGCTGGAACGCTCTCTTACCACACCTTCCACGGAGATGGTGGACTCCTTGTTGATGCCATCCATGACATTCATCATTTCCTCGGTCTCTACTACCAGCTGGGTGGTTCCGTAGAAATCACGCAGAATGACAAAGCCGAGATTTTTGCTGACTTTTCTCATGTTCTCGAACCAGCCGACCAGTGTAACTCTCTCACCGACGTTGCCGATCCGAAGTTCATTACAGTTATGTGTTCTGGACTGAATCATTGCTTTTGCTCCTTCGTCTGTTGCTTTTATCTCTTTAATTCTTCTTTATAGAATTCCACGAATTCTTCGTAGCCTTCCTTATTCAGCTGTTCCTTCTGGAACTTCTTGTTCTTGTTCATGCGGGCTACCAGTACCTGGGTACCGTCCTTACGGGCTTCCTGCGCCTGTGCGATCACTTCACACAGCCTTTCGCCGCTGACACCCTTCTCGATCAGGTATGCTACCTGCTTCGGTCTCGTGGGCACCTGGAAGCCTCTCTCCATGAGCAGCATGATGATACGCTCGAAGCCGATGGAGAATCCGCAGGCGGGCACATCATTGCCGGTGAATTTACCGACCATCTTGTCGTAACGTCCGCCGCCACCGCAGCTGCCGCCGAATTCCGGCATGGCGATCTCAAAAATGGTTCCGGTATAATAAGACATGCCTCTTACCAGAGTGGCATCGAACACGATCTCAAAATCGGAAGCCTTGGTTGCTCTGACACTGTCCATGATCTCTCTGAGGCTCTGGGCGATCTCCGGCTCTAAGAATCCTTCCAGCGTATCTGCCAGATAAGCCACACCGTCCTCGGCACTTTCCAGTCCCTTGAACAGTTCCAGATACTTGTCTACACATGCCTTGTCAAAACCGTTCTCCAAAAGCTCTGCTTCCACGCCTTCCAGGCCGATCTTATCCATTTTGTCCAGAGTAATAAATACGCTGTCATAGGATTCTTCGGGGAATCCGCTGTAAGCAGCCATTGCCTTCAGAATACGGCGTTCATTGATACGGATCTGGAAATTTTTAAATCCAAGCTTGCCCAGTGTGGTGGTGGTCGCCAGGATTAGTTCGATCTCTGCTAAGTTAGACGGCTCACCGAGGATATCGATATCACACTGCATGAACTGACGATATCTTCCTCTCTGGGGTCTGTCCGCTCTCCAAACATTGCCCATCTGCAATGCCTTAAAAGGAGAGGGCAGGGATGCCGCGTTGTTGGAATAATAACGTACCAGAGGCACCGTCAGGTCATAACGCAGACCACTGTCCACTACCTCTTCCTCTGTGGTTGCGGCTGCCACGTTCAGTTTCTCGCCGCGCTTTAAGATCTTGAAGATCAGCTTCTCATTGTCGCCGCCCTGCTTACTGCTTAAGTTCGCAATATTTTCCACACAGGGAGTCTCAATGGAAGTAAAACCGAATTTGCCGTAGGTGTCCTTGATGACGCTGATCACGTAATCACGTATCTGCATCTCCTCCGGCAGGATATCTTTCATGCCCGTTGTGGGCTTCTTGCTAAGTGCCATGGTCTTCTACCCTTCCGCTCTTATGTTTAATTGCTCAATATCTTATATATGATACTTTTTTTCCGTTTCGCTGTCAACCCTCCCGGGTCCTGCTTTTACTAGAAACAGATCCCCCGGATCATCATAGAAGTTCCCACCTTCATGACACCCGCCAATACCATGACCCATACAGGATTTAATTTCGTCTTCCGAAGCAACACCACACAGATAACGAAGATCAAGACCATACTCCACTCAGTTCCCGTCAGGGCGATGCTCTCCCCACTTCCCCAGAATGCATTTTTGAGGATCAGTATCCCTGCCGATGCGATCATTGCCACCACAGCCGGCCGCAGAGATTTCAGCACTCCCTGCATCAGATCCAGGTTACGATACTTCAGGTATAGTCTTGCCAGGATCGTCACAATAATGCAGGACGGCAGAATACATCCGGCCGTCGCCACCACGGCTCCGGGAATCCCGGCGATCTTCATTCCCACAAAAGTAGCGGAATTCACTGCAATGGGTCCCGGTGTCATCTGTGAAATCGTGATCAGATCTGTGAATTCCGACATGGTAAGCCACCCATGGAGTGTGACCACCTGCCCCTGGATCAGCGGCATTGCGGCATAACCGCCGCCGAAGCTGAACATTCCTATTTGCAGAAAGCTTAAAAATAATTGCAGATAGATCATTTTCCGGTCCTCCTTTTAGCAAGGAACGTCCGTGCCACACCAAGCAGTCCGCAGACGATCACGATATAGATCACATTGATCTCCAGAATACATGCTGCCAGAAAAGCTCCTAATAGGATAACAAGTGACATGGGATCTTTTTCTTTTACGATAGGAGCTCCCATGTCATAGGTCACGGAAGCGATCACGGCTCCCACGCCCGACTGCATACCGGACAGCATCTGCGCCACGAAGAAGTTACTGCGGAATGCATTGTAGCAGATGGAGATCACGGAAATGATGACAAAAGGGGGCAGAATCGTTCCGAGGATCGCCACCAGTGTCCCCGGGATCCCCGCCAGCTTGTACCCCACCACAATGGCTCCGTTGACTGCGATCGCGCCGGGCGAGGACTGGGCGATGGCCACCAGATCCAGCATTTCGTCTTCTTCGATCCAGTGGTATTCATCCACGAATTTTTTCTTCATCAGTGTAACGATGACATACCCCCCACCAAAGGTGAATGCGCTTAAATATAATGTGGACAGAAATATTTTCCATAATCTCTGTCTGAGCTTTTGGGTATCTTTTTCCGGCATATCTTATCTCCTGTTTCTGTTAACATGTAAAAGCCCTCCGGAGCTCTCCGGAAGGCCCTTTGTATCATTTATTTACTCCACATGATGCTCCACCTGTTCAAAGGTGAATACATTCAAAAACTGCCTGGCTCTCTCCGTCTTCGGATGCATGCAGAGTGCTCTTACAATGGCTACTCTCTGCTTCTGTCCGCACTTCTGCCTTATCACGCTTCTGTACTTTCACAGGTGCCAGCGTTAGACGGGTACTCCATAATTTAAATACGAATGTGGCTAATCAATAACATTTTTCATACCAATAATGGGGCTGTAATCCACTGCACTGATGATGACACCCTTCCGTGAATTAGCGGAATGAATGATCTGTCCGTCACCGATATACAGTCCTACGTGGGTACAGCTCTTCCCTCCATTGGAACTATAACATACAATATCTCCGGGCTGAAGTTCTTCAGAGCTGATGTTTTGTCCGGCACCGGAATACTGTCCTCCCGGTGTACGGCTGATAGAATAGCCGAACTCCGCATAGATAAAGCAGGTGAATCCGGAACAATCCGTACCCCCTGACAGACTGGAGCCTCCGTGTACATACCGGTTGCCCAGATACTGCATGGCATACTCGATCATTCCCTGTCTGAGTTCTGCATTGGAGGTATAAGTAGTTGTGGGAAGTGTGATGTTCGTGATCACCTCCGGGGCATCCTGCTCGGCAGTCTGTTCTCTTGCCTGCAATGCCTTCTGTGCGGCAATTTCCGCCTGTTCCTCTTCTATTGTCTTCGCATAGATAAATTCTTCCGAGATCGTCACATATTCCGCAGAGACGTAGCCTTCCTTGCTGTCGGTGTACTGTACCTTCAGCCAGTCTCCGTCATTCTCCAGAATTTTTACCTTTTCTCCATTGTCAATGTAACCAATTCTTTTTGCATCTGTGGCAGGATCCTGTCTCACATTCAGACGGTCTGCGGTGACAACCGCATATCTGGTCACATAATTGTCTACTACCTCAGCTGCTGCATCTCCGTAGATGAAAAACTCAGCTTTGATATATCCTTCCACATTTCCTGAGACGATCCGGAACCAGTCCTGATCCTCTCCTGCCACATCCAGGATCTGTGCTACGGCTCCATCATAGATTTTGCCTACTACGGCACTGTCCGTGTTTGGTTCTGTCCGGACATTGACGTAATTCGTCACATTGGCGATCGCCAATGATGCATACTCATCTGCGTTCGTATCCTCTACGGAAGCTTCGTCTACCGGAACATCCTCCGGATCCGACACCCCTTCCAGCGCCCTGGGGTCCTCGGTCTCACTGCCCTGTACCGCCAGCAGATCCTCAATGGTGATCTGTCCGGTCGCCGGGATCGGCTCGACACCGATCTGATGTATTTCCGCCGCATGTACTTTCCGTACCGAGGCTTCACTCTGTATTTTCAGTTCTCCGTTTCCTGCTGCCACCACCATACTGACTCCGGTGAGCGCGACCGCAAGTGCCATGAACATTCTTTTTTTCATTATAATCCCTGTTACTTCCTGCGACTTCGGTTTTTCTGATGACGTTCGGAATTATAACATATACGACAACACCAGTCCATAAATTTTGCTAAATATCTTAAAAATGATTCTGCTGCGAAAGAAAACATAATAAATAGCAAAATACATTTTTCATATCTCTTATTTCTGAAGTCCGGATCAAAAAACACTTACCCCCAGTCCAACGGCACCCGGACCGGTATGCGTTGCAATGCTTGCAGACAGAGGGTTATAATACACATCCGCTTTCGGAAATGCTTCGGAAATCATTTCCATCCATTCATTTTTACATTCCGGGCTTAAGCCTGCTCCTGCTGTTCCAATATGTAACTGTTCCTCAGGTACATCGGAAAATCGGTTCCGGATATCAGCTTTGATGGCCTCCAGCATTCTCTGCTCGCATTTCTTCATATTGCCGCGGATTTTTGCAAAGGAATCCAATTTTTCCCCCTGAATTGTCAGCACAGGTTTTATACTTAATACACTGCCAACCATTGCTGCAGCCGGTGTAATTCTCCCACCCTTTTTCAAATATTCCAGGGTATTTACTGACACATATATACTGGACCGGAGAGCCTCTGCTTCCAAAAATAACCGGATTTCCTCTGCACTCTTTTCTTCCATTGCCATCGCTTTTGCTGTCAGCACCGACTGCCTTAGCGTAACTGAAATCCTATGATTATCTGCAACGACAACTCTTCCCTCATATTCCTCTGCCATTGCCATTGCAGCGTGGCAGGAGTTACTAAGTCCACTGGACATCGGAATATAAACAACCTGATCATATTCATTCAGGAGCTCATCCCATGTATCCAGCAGATCCCCTAAAGCCGGCTGTGAGGTAGTTACTCTCTTCCCGGATGTAAGGGCATCCAGAAACTCTTCTTCTGTAAGATTTGTTCCCTCATAATATGTCTCATCCTCTATAATTACCGGCATAGGCATCACAAATATGCCCAGTTTTTCCGCTTCCTCTGCATAAATACCGCTATTTGTATCTGTTAATATTGCAGTTTTCATGTTCTTCTTCCTATCTCCCTCATACAAGAGTAATCAAAAAAAGTGATAAGGCAAATGAGAGCAGGCATACCACTATTCCGCCTATTAATTCCTTTGCCGTATGTCGCTTCAGATAAACAGAAGACCAAATAATCAGCGCAGCGACCAATAAACAAGGGATGAAAACTTTCCACCCCAAAAAGTAGATCATCAGCACCAGGGGTCCTGTAAAGCTGCATGCATGCCCACTTGCCCGATAATGAAATGCTTTATTACATATTGTTAAAATAAGAACAGAAAAGAAATATGTTGAGCAAATGAGCAGCAGTGCGCTTTCTACATCTGAAAGAAGAGCCCATAAAAGCGCAACACTATAACCAATAAGATTGGTAACAAACGCCAGCTTTCTCTGCCCTTCTCTTCCCTGCTTCCTGAATCCTGGCACGATTCCATTCAGGACATATGCCAGGATCGGAACAAAGCCAAGAAGCACTATGGACACAACTATTTCCAAAGTATTTCTGAATATACCCTCTTTGTTAATGGCTAAAATAATAATAAGCACAGAAACCATAACCGGTGGAACAGATAATGCTCTTATTATCTTCGCAATGCGTTCCTTGCTCTCCATGCACTATACCTCCTGCACAACTGTATTGATGTTACAAATTGTAACATCAATCCGTGCCTTTTTCAATCAAAAAGCTTCCCTTATCACTTATTTTTATAATTTTCATATGACTTAGGACTTACCTTAGTCTCTGACCACAATTTATCAGCACAAGGTTTCCAGTTTCTTGCATACTCCTCACACTTTGTGCATAAATGCTCTGCTGTTTCCGGAGATTGTAAATCTGTGGATTTGGCACCTGTTTCCCTTACAATTCTTTGCAGGATCTTCGGATTCTCAAGCATTGGACAGGGTCTCAAATGATTCTCATTAAATGGCTGATTGTCACGGTATGCCATAAATAAAGGTTGTTTTAATATTTCAAGTAAGCTGTGTGTTCTTATATTTGCCCCTGAATAGTGGATAAATACACAGGGCTCTGCATCTCCGTTTGCATCGATGTGAAAATAATTTCTTCCACCGGCAATACATCCGCCTACAAACTCTCCATCATTTTGGAAATCCATCGTAAACAAGCCTTCACCATTTTCCAGCCGGCGGATTTCCCTGATTCTATCCTTAATATAGATTCTCTGTTCGGGTGTAGGAAGCAGTTCTACCGATGCTTCATTTCCAACAGGCATATAGTGGAAATACATCGCATACCGACAGCCTTTATCTACCATCAGCTTCACAAAGTCTTTGCTTGTTACCGACTCGCAGTTCCTGAAAGTATAGCAGATGGATGTACCAAAAATCAGACCGTTTTCTTTCAGCAGATCCATTGCATGCATAACCTTTGCATATACACCGGTTCCTCTGCGCAGATCATTTACCTCCGGTGATCCCTCCAGACTGATTGCGAGCATCAGTTTTCCTACTCTCTTCATTTCCCCACAAAAAGCTTCGTCTACCAGTGTACCATTGGTAAATGCAAGAAACTGGCATTCATGATGTTCCTCACACAACTTAATAATATCGTTTTTTCTCACAAGAGGTTCTCCGCCGGTAAACATATAAAAATAAACGTCTAATTCTTTTCCCTGTTTTACAACACCTGATAATTCATCATAAGAGAGATTCAGTTTGTTGCCATATTCAGCAGCCCAGCAGCCGGTACAATGAAGATTACATGCACTGGTAGGATCCATCAATATCAGCCAGGGGATATTGCAATTATGCACAGTCCTCATTACAGACCATTTCCCTTATTTTGTCATAATCAACGTCAAGCTTCTCTCCTGACATGTACTTCTCCATAAGATCTATAAGCTTTACCATTTCTTTTTCTCTGTCTTTACCAATATTCTTAAGAAGTACATCAATAATTTTTGAAGCGGCTGCTCTTGCCGCAGTATGTCCTAAATTGCTCATTTTTCATTCCTCCGTTAGTAAATTTCTTAGTCAGCATTCATAACATCTGTTTGTGTATTTCTGATCATTCTGACTGTATTTGTTACAACCACCAGATTCATTATTCCATCAAGACTGATACCAAGTCCTACTACCCTGACGATCAGATCTGTGGCTTCCATCGGTGAAAACAAAAGAAATCCCCCGACAATCCCTGCTGCCAATGCTGTTATCAGGATCCATTTCCATCGCTCGATTCCAAATTTCCTGGCTTCAAAAGATGTCTGTATCTTCAATGCAGCATCTACCAGCATAAACATCCCCATGCAGAAAGACAGAAATCCTACAATATGATCCGTCCGGAAAATCATCAGGGCTCCCATCATCACCGATACAATTCCCAGTCCAAAGTCAAATTGAAATGCTAATTGGAACAGATCCTTAGTAAAATAACTGGATATTTTTGCGAGACCATATATCAGGAAAAAAACTCCACTGATCTTACACAGCACATCCAGTCCTAGTCCCGGCCATATCAAAAGTAATATACCACCAACAATACAGAATATTGATATTGCCACATACACATTTTTTGCTCGTTTTAAACTTCTCACTGTATTTTCCTCCTTCTATCCATCGATCATAATCCAAATATCGCTTTCTTCAAACAGACAAAAAAAAGACAGTGTCCTGTTTTTGGGCACTGTCAAAAATGTGTCTGATCTTTACTTTTGTCTTCTTCTATTTGTGCAATTAATGCTTTAATCGTTGCCTGATAAGAAATGGACATTTTATAAATGAGCTTCTCTTGTTGTTCCTGCATTCCCCTTTGCATCCAACGGAGAATATTTCCGATCATGGAATTACTGTAAAAGTCAACAATAAACTGAATATCTGCTGTTGAAAGTTTTGTTCCTTCCACTTCTTTCTGCACATATTTTCTCACAAAATCCTCTGTAATATCATATAAATATTTCAGGATCAAATCTCTGTTTTTAGAATTATAGAGATGATACACAGCTTTTTTATATGCGAGAACAAGATGATATTTATTTAAATACTCCTCATAAAAAGAATCCTTTTCTTGTTTTTCTTTTAAAGTTTTCTGCGTCTCTGTCCGAAGTAATTCCTCAAGTACCTGATAGATATCACTGTAATAATAGTAAAAGGTATTTCTGTTGATTTCACATATTTCACAAATATCCTTTACAGTGATTTTATCAATGGACTTTTCCTGAAGCAAGTCAAGCATGCAGTGCATAATTGCCTGTTGTGTAAATCTGGACATCCTACCTCCACTCTGATTAGATTAATTAACCCTCTTCTGTCCCCAAAAGAATATAGACACGGTTCCCGGTCCTGTATGGCTGCCGATCGTAGTTCCGATATTGTTAATTTCCACTTTACCATTCAGTTTTGGGAATCTCTCTTCGATCTGTCTGGCAACCTCTTTCGCATCTTCCATACAGGCAGACTGACATAAATAACATTTTCCGGAATAATTCACACCATCATCAGCAAGCTCCTCCATTTTATCAACAGCCGCCTTGAACACTTTTTTCTTCGTTCTGATTTTATAGCGCGGAGTCAGTCTTCCCTGATCATCCATATTCAAAAGTGGGCAGATACTAAGCACCTGACCGATGGCTCCGGCTGTTTTTGAGATTCTTCCGCCTTTGATATAAAAAGATAGATCTGTTGAGAAAAACCAGTGATGCATTCGTAATTTATTCTCCTCTATCCAATGATATAATTCATCAATCGTCATTCCCTGATCCCGTAATCCCGCCATGGTATCCATGATCAATCCATATCCGGAGGATGCGCCCAGAGAATCCACGATATATATTTTCCGGTCCGGAAATTCTTCCTCTAACATTCCTTTCGCAATATTAGCAGAGTTGATCACTCCGCTGATTCCCGATGACAGGCACACATGAAGGATATCCAATCCCTGCTCCAAAAAAGATCTGAAATATTCTGCAAACTCATCTGCATTAATTTGTGATGTTTTTGTTTCTGCACCGGCTGCCATTCTTGCATAAAAATCATCAAACGATATACTCTGCCCCAGATCATCCAGATAAGGTACTCCATCTAATTCATAATGAAAGCAAATATATTTTACATTAATTGCTTCAAAATGTTCTTTGGAAAGATCTGCAGTCGAACAACAACTCAGTACATAATTATTCATTTCTATTTTCTCCCAACCAGCTTTTGCTGTTTTTATATTACGCAATAGCTTTGCTGTTACATATTGTAACAGCAAATTCTTTCGATTGCAATTGTAATTTTACTACCGATAAACACCTGAGAATCCCAGCTTTCTATAAATGAATTCCTACTGAATTCCTGCTTATATTGTTTTGCATGCGTTCGTTGTAAATGCTATAATACCTATAAATATTTTACACACAAGAATACGCCTGCATTTTGCAGGTTGCAGAAAGGCAGGAATTCATTTATGAAAAAACCAAATTCCCGGCTATACCTTCTCCTGATCCTTGTTCCGCTTATATTATTATCTGGCATCATTGGCTATTATTTTTTAGGACCGTCCGCTACCGGCAGTCGTCCCATTGCTGTTTCTGCTACTCCCACACCGGTTCCTTCTCCCACGCCGCTTCCCACTCCCACACCGCTGCCTACCCCAACGCCTTTTTTGGAGCACGATATTACGCTCATGGCCGTAGGGGATAATCTGATGCACATGGGGATCGTGGCCAGTGGCAGACAGGAGGACGATACCTATGATTATTCCATGTTATTCGATGGGATCCGACCTTTTCTGGATACCGCAGATGTGAAGATCATCAATCAGGAAACAATTCTTGGGGGAAATTCCCGTGGTTTTTCCGGTTTTCCCTATTTTAATTCCCCCACTGAGGTCGGGGATGCGATCGCAGATGCAGGCTTCAATGTGGTATTGCATGCTTCCAACCATACTGCGGACCAAAAGCTGGATGGTTTATTGTATTGTGCACAATTTTGGAAAGAGCAGCATCCTGATATTCTTGTGACCGGTATCCACGAAAATATTTCTCAGGCAGACGATATTCCTTTGCTTACCGTAGAGGATGTGACCTTTGCGATCCTGAACTATACTTACGGTGCCAATACAGAGACACTGCCCTTAAATCTTCTGGGGCATCTGAATCTTCTGTGTGCCGTAAATGAACAGACCGGGCAGATGGATTTTACCACGCTGAACCCTCAGGTCTTAGAGGACATCTCCCGGGCAAAAGAGCTTGCTGACATCGTGATCGTCTGTCCTCACTGGGGAACTGAATATTCATCCAAGGCATCAGGTTATCAGAAAAAGTGGGCTGAGGCCATGACCGAAGCCGGGGCTGATGTCATTATCGGAACCCACCCTCATGTAGTAGAACCTGTGGAATGGATTACCGCTGAAAACGGCAACGAAGCCCTGTGCTATTACTCTCTGGGAAATTATGTATCCTCCCAGAAGAAAGCCATCAGCATATTGGAAGCGCTTGCCTGGGTCACCTTCCATGTCACAGAAGATGATATTACGATAGACAGAGAACATACCGGAGCACTTCCTCTCGTCTGTCAGTATACTGCAGGACCGGTACGTTTTCAGAACGTATACCTGTTAGAGGATTATACGGAAGACCTTGCTGCATCCCATGGCATCCGTAACTACGGCGGCGTAACTCTCCGCCTGGAAGACCTGCAAAAATGGAGCACCGAGACCCTGGGAGATTTCGTACTCACCAAAGATCAGGCGCTCCATAATTTTAAATTGCCACACTAGGTTTCATTCCTCTGCAAAAAGCTTCTGCTTTCTCTCAATCATCTCGTCAATCTTCTCGATATAAAGCCCTACATCCTTGACATTATCACACCGTTCGATCCGTCCGTCGGGGAAGACCCGCTTGGTGATGCTTCCGGCACCTAATGCCACGATGGTCTGTTTCTCCTCCATGAT
>DLZQ01000045.1:71825-74312 GCA_003447295.1 Lachnospiraceae bacterium | reverse complement strand
TATAGTATCCAAGCGAGATGAGATTTAGGTCTTTTTTTTATGCTTAAATTTAGAGATCAGAAAACAAGTGGAGGTAGAAAAATGCGTACAAAAATTACTTTAGCATGTACCGAGTGCAAGCAGCGTAACTACAATACTACCAAGGATAAGAAGACTCATCCTGATAGAATGGAAACCAAGAAGTATTGTAGATTCTGCAAAACACATACATTGCACAAAGAAACCAAATAATCAGCCGTTCTAACATGGGAGGTCGAAATGGGAGATTCCGCAGAAAAACAGAAGCGCCCCAGTTTCTTCAAAGGCGTAAAAGCTGAATTTAAGAAAATTTCATGGCCGGACAGACAATCCACATTGAAGCAATCCGTAGCGGTTGTTGCAATTTCAGTTGTAGTTGGTGTGATTATTGCAGTGCTGGATTATTTTATTCAGTACGGCGTAAACTTCTTAACATCATTATAGAGCGAGGGTGATTGTATGGCAGAGGCAAAATGGTATGTAGTCCATACCTATTCAGGATATGAGAACAAGGTCAAAGCCAATATCGAGAAGACCATAGAGAACAACAAGAATCTGGCAGAACAGATTCTTGAGGTAAGAGTCCCTATGCAGGATGTGGTGGAACTGAAGGACGGAGCCCGCAAGACGGTATCCAAGAAGATGTTCCCCGGATACGTACTTCTTAATATGGAAATGAACGATGATACCTGGTATGTCGTTCGTAATACCCGTGGTGTGACCGGTTTCGTAGGTCCCGGAAGTAAACCTGTACCTCTTACAGAAGCTGAGATGAAGCCTTTGGGCATTAAGACCGAGAATGTATCGATCGACTTTGGCGAGGGCGACAGCATTGCTGTTGTGGCCGGAGTATGGAAAGATACTGTCGGCGTGGTGCAGAAACTGGACTATGGCAAACAGACAGCTACCATCAATGTAGAACTGTTTGGAAGAGAGACCCCTGTGGAAATCAGCTTTGCAGAGGTCAGAAAGCTTTAAAAGAAGACAAAGATATTTTCTTCCGGAGATTTCCGGGATAAAATATAAACTTTCTGGTCCGTAAGGATCGGAAAGAGGCAGCACAAAAGGAACGGAAACGTTCCAGTGGGAGCAGGAGGCAGCACCAAAGCAGCCTGCGCCGAATTACCACATTATAGGAGGTGCCACAATGGCAAAGAAAGTAGAAGGATATATCAAGTTACAGATCCCTGCCGGCAAAGCAACACCGGCTCCCCCTGTTGGTCCTGCACTTGGACAGCACGGGGTGAACATCGTTGAATTTACAAAGCAGTTCAACGCAAGAACAGCAGACAAGGGAGATCTTATCATTCCCGTAGTTATTACTGTATATGCAGACAGAAGCTTTAGTTTCGTTACAAAGACTCCCCCTGCAGCAGTACTGTTAAAGAAAGCCTGCAACATCAAGTCCGGTTCCGGCGTTCCCAACAAGACCAAGGTAGCTACCATTTCCAAGGCTAAGGTTCAGGAGATCGCTGAGATGAAGATGCCGGATCTGAATGCAGCAAGCCTGGAAGCAGCTATGAGCATGATCGCTGGTACTGCACGCAGCATGGGTATTGTTGTTGAGGAGTAACTTATAAATATTTGGGAGGCAATCGACAATGAGATTGCCGCTGGAACCTAGGAGGTAAAATAATGAAACATGGTAAGAAATATACCGAAGCTGCCAAGCTGGTAGATCGCGCTACATTCTATGAGCCTAACGATGCTATCGCTCTGGTTAAGAAAACTGCAACTGCTAAATTCGATGAGACCATCGAAGTTCACATCAGAACCGGTTGTGACGGACGTCACGCTGAGCAGCAGATCCGTGGCGCAGTTGTACTGCCTAACGGAACTGGTAAGACTGTAAAAGTTCTGGTATTCGCAAAGGGCGATAAGATCAACGAGGCTGAAGCAGCAGGCGCTGATTATGTTGGCGGCGAAGAGCTGATCCCGAAGATCCAGAACGAAGGATGGCTGGACTTCGATGTTGTAGTAGCAACCCCTGATATGATGGGTGTTGTAGGTCGTCTGGGTAAGGTTCTCGGACCTAAGGGCTTAATGCCTAACCCTAAGGCTGGTACCGTAACCATGGATGTAACCAAGGCAGTTAACGATATCAAAGCCGGTAAGATCGAGTACAGACTTGACAAGACCAACATCGTACATGTTCCCGTTGGTAAGGCTTCTTTCTCTGAGGAAGCTCTGCAGGAGAACTTCAATGCACTTATGGACGCTATCGTAAAGGCTAAGCCCAGCGCATTAAAGGGTCAGTATCTGAGAAGCATCACCCTGACCAGCACTATGGGACCTGGCGTTAAGGTCAGCGTTGCAAAATTCTAATCTGATCTCTAATCTAATTAGATAACGAATGCAAGAAGAGCCGCTTCACTGTTTACAGTGAGGCGGTTTTTGTAAAAAACGCAAAAAAATACTAAATAATCCTTGACAAGTACGGTCTCCTATGCTATTCTATCTGAGGTTGTA
>DLZQ01000045.1:71020-71555 GCA_003447295.1 Lachnospiraceae bacterium | reverse complement strand
TATTCTTCTTATCGGCACAAAATCTATAAGGAGGTAAAGAAATGGCAAAAGTTGAATTAAAACAGCCTGTAGTAGAAGAGATTTCTGCTGGTATCAAGGATGCCCAGTCTGTAGTTCTGGTAGACTACCGTGGACTTACTGTTGAGCAGGATACCCAGTTACGTAAGAGCTTACGTGAGGCAGGAGTTACCTACAAGGTTTACAAGAACACCATGATGAACTTCGCGTTCAAGGGTACACAGTTCGAAGGTCTGTCCGAGTATCTGGAAGGACCCAGCGCAATGGCTTACTCTACTGAGGATGCAACCGCTCCTGCAAGAGTACTGGCTCAGTTCGCTAAGACTGCTGATAAGCTTGAGATCAAGGCCGGTGTGGTAGAAGGTACTGTTTATGATGCTAAGGGTATGGCTGCAATCGCTAACATCCCTTCCAGAGACGTACTCATCTCCAAACTGCTTGGCAGCTTACAGAGTCCTATCACCAATTTTGCACGTGTTATGAATCAGCTGGCTGAAAAAGGCGGCGCAGCAGCTTG
>DLZQ01000045.1:65917-70756 GCA_003447295.1 Lachnospiraceae bacterium | reverse complement strand
CAGCTGAATAATAATTGCAGCTAATTGACAATCAATCAAAATATTTCAAATGGAGGAAATTAAAATGGCTAAATTAACAGCACAGGAATTAATCGATGCTATCAAAGAGTTATCTGTATTAGAGTTAAATGATCTCGTAAAGGCTTGCGAGGAGGAGTTCGGTGTATCCGCAGCAGCTGGCGTTGTTGTAGCAGCAGCTGGTCCTGCTGAAGCAGCAGAAGAGAAGACCGAGTTCGACGTAGAGCTGACCGAGGTTGGCGCTGAGAAGGTTAAGGTTATCAAGGTTGTTCGTGAAGTAACCGGTCTGGGCCTGAAGGAAGCTAAGGACGTAGTTGACGGAGCTCCTAAGGTTGTTAAGGAAGGCGCTTCTAAGGAAGAGGCTGAGGACATCAAGAAGAAGCTTGAGGAAGTTGGCGCAAAGGTTACTCTGAAGTAATTTTTAACCAGTATATGACGGACCATGTGCCGGCACCTGCCGGTGCATGGTTCTTTCTTGTTATTATTTTCTTATTTTTCATTTTTTGTAACTATTCAGAACCCCATTCGCAAAATCGCCTCTACGAGGCTCCCTTTTTGCTCTGAATAGTTATCATTTTTTCAAAAATATTCAAAATATTTCCTTGACGTATTTCCATCATTGTGCTATTATGGATAGTGCACTATTGTGCGGTGCTATGCTTATTTGTCATGCATAAAATTTGACGTTTATATATATTGCATTGTTACCGACGCAAAATAGGCTTTAAATCTGAAAGAACGGGGTGAAATGTCAATGGAAAAGAACAGAATACGTCCGATTGCCGGTACCAAGGTTATGCGTATGAGTTATTCAAGACAAGAAGAGGTTTTAGAGATGCCCAATCTGATCGAGGTCCAGAAGGACTCCTATCAGTGGTTTTTAGACGAAGGCTTGAAGGAAGTCTTTGACGACATCTCTCCGATCGCTGACTACAGCGGTGCCTTAAGTCTGGAATTTGTGGATTTTGAACTCTGCAGGGACGATGTGAAGTATTCTATCGAAGAGTGTAAAGAGAGAGATGCTACCTATGAGGCACCTCTTAAGGTTAAGGTCCGCCTCTATAATAAGGAGAAGGAAGAGATCAGTGAGCACGAGATCTTCATGGGCAATCTTCCTCTGATGACCGATACCGGAACATTCGTGGTAAATGGCGCAGAGCGTGTTATCGTCAGCCAGCTGGTTCGTTCTCCCGGCATCTACTATGGAATCGGACATGATAAGATTGGTAAGAAGCTCTTCTCCTGCACCGTGATCCCGAACCGTGGTGCATGGCTGGAGTATGAGACAGACTCCAACGATGTCTTCTATGTACGTGTGGACAGAACCCGTAAGGTTCCCATCACTGTACTGATCCGTGCACTGGGCATCGGTACTAACGATGAGATCCGTGAGCTGTTTGGCGACGAGCCTAAGATCGAGGCAAGCTTTACCAAGGACACTGCTGAGAATTATCAGGAGGGTCTGTTAGAGTTATACAAAAAGATCCGTCCCGGTGAGCCTTTAAGTGTTGAGAGCGCAGAGAGCCTGATCAATGCTATGTTCTTCGACCCCAGAAGATATGATTTAGCCAAAGTCGGAAGATATAAATTTAATAAGAAATTAGCTCTGAAGAATCGTATTCGTCATCAGATCCTGGCTGCAGATGTAGTAGATCCTTCCACCGGTGAAGTGATCGCATCCGCAGGTGACAAGGTGACAGCAGAACTGGCTGATACCATTCAGGACAGCGCAGTTCCTTTCGTATATATTCAGACAGAAGAGAAGAATGTAAAAGTACTGTCTAACCTGATGGTAGACCTGACCCATTATGTAGACTGCAATCCCAGAGATTTCGGTATCCATGAGCTGGTATACTATCCCGTTCTGGAGAAGATCCTTGAGGAGTTCGGTGAGGATCCCGAGAAGCTGGCAGAGGCAATCAAGAAGAACGTACATGAACTGGTACCCAAGCATATCACGAAGGAAGATATTTTAGCTTCCATCAACTATAATATGCATCTGGAGTATGGTCTGGGCAACGATGACGATATCGATCATCTGGGCAACAGACGTATCCGTGCGGTAGGTGAACTGCTGCAGAACCAGTATCGTATCGGTCTGTCCAGAATGGAGAGAGTGGTACGTGAGCGTATGACTACCCATGACGCTGAGGAGATCTCTCCCCAGTCTCTGATCAATATTAAGCCTGTGACCGCAGCAGTGAAGGAGTTCTTCGGATCTTCCCAGCTGTCTCAGTTCATGGACCAGAATAACCCTCTGGGTGAGCTGACCCACAAGAGACGTCTGTCTGCACTGGGTCCCGGCGGTCTGTCCAGAGATCGTGCCGGATTCGAGGTTCGAGATGTACATTACTCCCATTACGGAAGAATGTGTCCTATCGAGACTCCCGAAGGTCCTAACATCGGTCTGATCAACTCTCTTGCAAGTTATGCAAGAATTAATGAATATGGTTTCGTAGAGGCTCCTTACCGTAAGATCGACAAGTCCGATCCGAAGAACCCTCGCGTTACCGATGAAGTAGTCTATATGACTGCGGACGAAGAAGATAATTACCATGTAGCACAGGCGAATGAAGCACTGGATGCAGAAGGACATTTCGTGAGAAATTCCGTTTCCGGACGTTATCTGGATGAGACACAGGAATATCCCAAGGCTATGTTTGATTACATGGATGTATCCCCGAGAATGGTATTCTCTGTGGCTACTGCACTGATTCCTTTCCTGCAGAACGATGATGCGAACCGTGCGCTGATGGGATCCAACATGCAGCGTCAGGCAGTACCTCTGTTAAGCACCGAGGCACCCGTAGTAGGTACCGGTATGGAAGTAAAGACAGCGGTTGACTCCGGTGTCTGCGTTGTGGCTAAAAAGCCCGGAACCATTACTTACGTATCTTCCAAGACCATTCGTATCGCTTATGATGACGGTGAGAAGGCAGAGATCCATCTGACCAAGTTCTCCCGTAGTAACCAGTCCAACTGCTACAATCAGAAGCCCATCGTATTCAAGGGCGACCATGTAGCGGCAGGTCAGGTCATTGCAGACGGCCCTTCCACTTCACAGGGTGAGCTGGCTCTGGGTAAGAACCCTCTGATCGGTTTCATGACCTGGGAAGGTTACAACTACGAGGATGCTGTTCTGTTAAGTGAGAGACTGGTACGTGATGATGTCTATACTTCTGTTCATATCGAGGAGTATGAGGCAGAAGCACGTGACACCAAGTTAGGACCCGAGGAGATCACCCGTGATGTTCCCGGTGTCGGTGATGATGCGCTGAAGGATCTGGATGACAGAGGTATCATCCGTATCGGTGCAGAAGTCCGTGCCGGAGATATTCTGGTAGGTAAGGTTACTCCTAAGGGAGAGACTGAGCTGACTGCTGAAGAGAGACTGTTACGCGCGATCTTCGGTGAGAAGGCAAGAGAAGTAAGAGATACCTCCTTGAAGGTACCTCACGGTGAATACGGTATCGTAGTGGATGCCAAGGTATTTACCCGCGAGAATAGCGATGAGCTGGCTCCCGGAGTAAATCAGGCAGTCCGTATCTATATTGCACAGAAGAGAAAGATCTCCGTAGGTGATAAGATGGCAGGTCGTCACGGTAACAAGGGTGTCGTATCCCGCGTGCTTCCGGTAGAAGATATGCCTTATCTGCCCAACGGACGTCCTCTTGACATCGTGCTGAATCCTTTGGGTGTGCCTTCCCGTATGAATATCGGACAGGTCCTGGAGATCCACCTTTCCCTGGCTGCTAAGGCACTGGGCTTCAATGTGGCAACACCTGTCTTCGACGGTGCAAACGAGAAAGACATTATGGATACGTTGGATCTTGCCAACGATTATGTAAATCTTCCTTTCGACGATGCAGAGAGTGCAGAGTGGAAGGAAAAGGGTCAGGAGACTACCGCAGACGGTAAGCCCTGGGCCGGAGAGACCTTCACCAGCAAGCACGGTGAGGAGCTTCTCCCTGAAGTTATGCAGTATCTGTCCGAGAACAGAGACCACAGATCCGTATGGAAGGGAGTTCCTATTTCCAGAGACGGTAAGGTACGTCTGCGCGACGGTAGAACCGGCGAATACTTCGACGGTCCTGTAACCATCGGACACATGCATTACCTGAAACTACATCATCTGGTAGATGATAAGATTCATGCGCGTTCTACCGGACCGTACTCCCTGGTAACACAGCAGCCTCTGGGTGGTAAAGCCCAGTTCGGCGGACAGCGTTTCGGAGAGATGGAAGTATGGGCACTGGAGGCGTATGGTGCATCCTACACCCTGCAGGAGATTCTGACCGTGAAGTCCGATGATGTTGTAGGACGTGTGAAGACTTACGAAGCGATCATCAAGGGAGACAATATCCCTGAGCCCGGTATCCCCGAATCCTTCAAGGTTCTGCTGAAGGAATTACAGGCACTGGGGCTGGATGTCAGAGTGCTGCGTGAGGATCATACCGAGGTTGAGATCATGGAGACCGTTGATTACGGTGATACCGATTACCGTTATGAGATGGAAGGTGATCGTAAGTACGATGACGATTACGATAAGAACTCCCTTGGCGAGATGGGCTATCAGTCACAGGAATTCGATGATAACGGTGAACTGGTGAACTCCGAGGACGACGATTACGTTGAGGATGATTACACCGATGATAGCTTTGACGGCAGTGAAGATGAATTTTAATGCTTTGTATAGTTTGTATAGAAGGGAGTGCCATTAATGTCAGAAACAAAAAATGAAACAACCTATCAGCCTATGACATTTGATTCCATCAAGATCGGATTAGCTTCCCCGGAGAAAATCCGGGAGTGGTCCCATGG
>DLZQ01000045.1:19373-65606 GCA_003447295.1 Lachnospiraceae bacterium | reverse complement strand
GACTGGGAATGTCATTGTGGTAAATATAAAAAGATCAGATATAAGGGCGTTGTCTGCGATCGTTGTGGCGTAGAAGTTACCAAAGCCAGCGTTCGTAGAGAGCGTATGGGACATATCGAGCTTGCTGCTCCGGTATCCCATATCTGGTATTTCAAAGGTATCCCCAGCCGTATGGGTCTGATCCTGGATCTGTCTCCCAGAATCCTGGAGAAGGTTCTGTACTTCGCTTCCTATATCGTTCTGGATCCGGGAACCACCAACCTTGAGTACAAGGCAGTGCTGTCCGAGAAGGAATATCAGGATGCAAGAGAGACCTGGGGCAACAAGTTCCGTGTAGGCATGGGTGCGGAAGCTATCAAAGAGCTGCTGCAGGCCATTGACCTGGAGAAGGATGCAGCAGAACTGAAGACCGGACTGAAGGAATCCTCCGGTCAGAAGCGTGCCCGCATCATTAAGAGACTGGAAGTTGTGGAAGCTTTCCGCGAGTCCGGCAATAAGCCCGAATGGATGATCATGGATGTGATCCCTGTGATCCCGCCTGATCTTCGTCCTATGGTACAGCTGGATGGCGGACGTTTTGCAACCTCCGACCTGAATGATCTGTACAGAAGAATCATCAACCGTAATAACCGTCTGAAGAGACTGTTGGAGTTAGGTGCTCCTGATATTATCGTTCGTAACGAGAAGAGAATGCTGCAGGAAGCTGTGGATGCTCTGATCGATAACGGCAGACGCGGACGTCCTGTTACCGGACCCGGCAACAGAGCACTGAAGTCTCTGTCCGATATGTTAAAGGGTAAGACCGGTCGTTTCCGTCAGAACCTGTTAGGTAAGCGTGTAGACTACTCCGGACGTTCCGTTATCGTCGTAGGACCGGAACTGAAGATTTATCAGTGTGGTCTGCCCAAGGAAATGGCAATTGAGCTGTTTAAGCCCTTTGTAATGAAAGAGCTGGTAGCCAAGGGAATCAGCCAGAACATCAAGAATGCCAAGAAGCTGGTAGAGAGACTGGATACGCAGGTATGGGATGTGCTGGAAGAGGTTATTAAGGAACATCCTGTTATGCTGAACCGTGCACCGACACTGCACAGACTTGGTATTCAGGCATTTGAGCCCATTCTGGTAGAAGGTAAGGCCATCAAACTGCATCCCCTGGTATGTACCGCATTTAACGCGGACTTCGATGGAGACCAGATGGCAGTACATCTTCCTCTGTCCCAGGAGGCACAGGCAGAGTGTCGTTTCCTGCTGCTGTCTCCGAATAACTTACTGAAGCCTTCCGATGGTGGCCCAGTAGCTGTTCCTTCCCAGGATATGGTACTTGGTATCTACTATCTGACCCAGGAGAGACCCGGAGCAATCGGCGAAGGCAAGTATTTCAAGAGCGTAAATGAGGCGATTCTGGCATACGAGAATCAGGCACTGACCTTACATTCCCGTATCCATGTGCGTATGCACAAGGTAAATGCAGCCGGAGAGACCATCACCGGTACGGTAGAGTCCACTCTGGGAAGATTTATCTTCAATGAGATCCTGCCTCAGGATCTGGGATTCGTAGACAGAAGCGATCCTGAGAACTTCATGAAGCTGGAAGTAGATTTCCACGTAGGCAAGAAGCAGCTGAAGCAGATTCTGGAGAAGGTTATCAATACTCACGGAGCATCCAAGACTGCAGAAGTACTGGATGATGTTAAGGCAATCGGTTATAAGTACTCTACCAGAGCAGCTATGACCGTATCCATCTCCGATATGACTGTCCCTGAGAAGAAGGGTGAAATGCTGGCAGCCGCACAGGCTACCGTAGACAAGATCGCAAGCAACTTCAGACGTGGTCTGATCACTGAGGAAGAGCGTTATCGTGCCGTTGTAGAGACCTGGAACGAGACCGATAAAGAGCTGACTGACGTACTGTTGTCCGGTCTGGATAAATACAACAACATCTTCATGATGGCAGATTCCGGTGCGCGTGGTTCCAGTCAGCAGATCAAACAGCTGGCAGGTATGCGTGGACTGATGGCAGATACCACAGGTAGAACCATCGAGCTGCCCATTAAATCAAACTTCCGTGAAGGTCTGGACGTACTGGAGTACTTCATGTCTGCACATGGTGCACGAAAAGGTATGTCCGATACCGCTCTGCGTACAGCAGACTCCGGTTATCTGACCAGACGAATGGTTGACGTATCTCAGGAGCTCTCTATCCGTGAGGTAGACTGCTGCGAGGGTCAGGCAGAGATCCCCGGTATGGTAGTCAAAGCATTCATGGATGGTAAAGAGACCATTGAAGGTCTGAAAGACAGAATCACAGGAAGATATTCCTGTGAGGATATTTACGATAAAGACGGTAACATGATCGTAAAGCACAACCACATGATCACCCCCAGCCGTGCAGCCAAGATCTTAAGTGTTGGCGTAAATGCACAGGGTGAGCCTATTGAGGAAGTGAAGATCCGTACGATCTTAACCTGTCGTTCCCACGTTGGTATCTGTGCAAAGTGTTACGGTGCCAACATGGCAACCGGTGAAGCTGTACAGGTAGGTGAAGCAGTCGGTATTATCGCTGCACAGTCTATCGGTGAGCCCGGTACCCAGCTGACCATGAGAACCTTCCATAGTGGTGGTGTCGCAGGTGACGATATCACACAGGGTCTTCCCCGTGTCGAGGAGTTGTTCGAGGCCAGAAAGCCTAAGGGACTTGCAATCATCGCTGAATTCGGCGGTAAGGCGGAGATCCGCGATACCAAGAAAAAGCGTGAAGTTGTGATCACAAATGAAGAGACCGGTGAATCCAAGGCATATCTGATTCCTTACGGTTCCCGTATCAAGGTAGTGGACGGACAGGTATTAGAGGCCGGTGATGAACTGACCGAAGGTAGCGTAAATCCTCACGATCTGTTGAAGATCAAGGGAATCCGTGCCGTACAGGATTACATGCTGCGTGAAGTACAGCGTGTATACCGTTTACAGGGTGTAGATATCGCTGATAAGCATATCGAAGTCCTGGTACGCCAGATGTTGAAGAAAGTTCGTATCGAGAATAACGGAGACACCGAGTTCCTGCCCGGAACTCTGGTAGATGTTCTGGATTTTGAAGAGATGAACGAGAAGCTGATCGCAGAAGGCAAAGAGCCTGCAGAAGGCAAGCGTATCATTCTTGGTATTACCAAGGCAGCATTGGCAACCGAATCCTTCCTGTCAGCAGCATCCTTCCAGGAGACCACCAAGGTCCTGACCGAAGCTGCGATCAAGGGTAAGGAAGATAAACTGATCGGTCTGAAAGAGAACGTTATCATCGGTAAGCTGATTCCTGTAGGAACTGGTATGAAGAGATATCGTAACACCAGACTGAGCACCGATGCCGTAGAGACCATTGATTTTAGTGGTGATATGTACGGTGATGATGCAGAGTTGAATCTGAGCGATGGAACCGATCTGGATGCAGAGAATGCTGATGCCAGCGCAGAAGCAGAGACTGTAGAAGTAGGAACCGAAGCTGATAATCAGTAAAATAAAGCTCCCCGGGAATTAACCCGGGGAGTTTTTTTGCCTTAAATTCGGTAGTTATGTAATTTCAATTATTGTAATTTCAGTTATTGTAATTCATCAATATTCAGTACCTGCCAGGCGGTAATGCGGTAGAAAGTATCCTCATCGGTCAGTGGATAGAGAATCTCGATAGTGACCTGCAAGGACTGCAGATCGGAGATGGGGATCACGTAGGATTTCCCGTGACCGACAGAAGCGAAATAAGCATCTTCACTGTCTGAGGAAGCATAGATGCGTTGTAATGTTTTGTCCATGCCGGCTAACGACTGTTCCGCCTGATTGCAGGCGTCATAATAGGCGGTGGTACGTTCCAGTACCCGGTTGCTTAACTTACTGTCGGCATTGGCACTGACGATGGACAGTACCGCAAAGGATACCAGACAAAGGATCACGAATACCAGCAGGATAGAAGCAGACCCGATATTCATGCCGAATTGTTTTTTCTTAGAAGCATTACTCATGTAAGTCTTTCCTTTCTGCGGCGTGGTGCATGACAGAGAGCGTATAAATGGGAGAATCCGGGGAAGAAATCTCAATGATACTGATCTGCGCTTCCATAATACCGGTTCCGGGATCCGGTGTATGTGTCAGTTCTGCCGAAAAGCCGGCGCTGTCACCGGGGGAACACAGATTCCACTGGCTGTCAAAGTACAGCGTCATGGTATCTTCTTCTGTCTGTTGTGAAGGGGTAAACAGGTCGTGCATGGCGCCCAGATCGCCCTCCGAAGCCAGATAAGATTCCGCCAGATTCTGTGCCCAGATAACGGCGTGATTTTTGTTAACTGTCTGTGTGCTCAGCAGATGCGATTTGGCGAACAACTGAATGCAGACAGCACTGGCAAGGGAGAAAAACAGGATCGCTATGATCATTTCCATTAAAAATAAACTGGATCTGGAGTGCTTCATAATAAATTCCGAATCCTTTCCATCATTCTATTCTTCTATTCCGTAGTACTGCAATGTACATGAATGTAAAAGGTATGGGTCTCCCGGGAGGGCGTCTGTAAACAGACCCGGATCAGATCATTGCCTGCATAGGAAAAGGTAAGATCCGTCAGCTCCAAAATATCCGTACCGGCGGGCAGAAGCTGTCCGCCGAGGGAAGTTCCCTGTCGCATGAAGAGCTCTTTCAGATGTCCCTCATAATAATAGAGATAAGTGCAGTAAGTATTTTCATCGATCTTTGAAAGCATACAGAGTGCCGGAACATCCTCCAATGTAGTTAAGGAGATGCTATCTGCTGTGTCACTTTGACGCACCTTTTCCATAATATAGGATACAGCAGTCCGGCTATCATAGTTCACACTCATATCTTCCACCGTGTGCTGGTAGACATCAGCTCCGATGGTGACGAGAGACAGGGCGGAGACGGCAAATACACCGAACAACGCCAAAACGAACAAGATATCCACAATAAAATGTTTTTCCTGTGTCTTATCGTTCATATGTCAGAACTCCTTTAACGGCCAACGGTTCTGCGGAGTACCGTGACCTCCGGCAGAAGGTTGCTGCCATAGTATTCATAATCAATGAAGAAGCTGTCTTCATCATATAACAGTCCGTAATGCTGTTTCAGATATTCCAGGGATGGAGGATAACTGCCCTCTACGGCGTAACACTGGGAAATGCTTCGCTCCAGGGCTGTCTCCAGACTTTCCTGTTGTTTGCTTAAGGTAGATTCACTGACCGATCCGATGCCCTGCAGAAAAAGAACAAATAACACTATGAATGCCAGGATCGGAAGCAGGTAGATCAGCTTCTGCCAGAGAGACCGGTTTTTTTGCTCAAAACGATTCATAAGCAGCGCTCCTATCCGATGCTGGTCATAATACCCATCAGGGGCAGGATGACCGATAACAGAATCAATCCGACAATAACGGAGAGAATGATTACCAGTGTGGGCTCTAAGACAGCAATGATGGACTGCAGTTTACGGTTGGTATTTTCTTCATAGCGGTCGGCAATCTTTTTGAGCACGACATCTACGTTACCGCTGCGGAAACCAACGGATACCATCTGGGAATAGAGATGATTGAAAATACCGGCACCGGTCAGGGCTTCGGCAAAATTAGCTCCGGCATGAATGGATTCCTTGCAGCTTAGAATCTTTTGTTTCATTTTCTCATTGCTTACCAGGGAAGCGACCATATCGAGACTGGAGTAGGTATCCATGCCGCTGCCTAAGGTTAGTGCCATGCCGCTCGCAAAACGCTCACAGGCAACACTTTCATAAAAATTTCTCGTCAGTGGAAACCAGTTTAAGAACCGGGTGGTGACACGTTTACCGGTCTGGGTTCTGGTGGCGAACAGATATAACAGAAGTAATATACATAAAATACTTACAAATACAAAGGAATAGCGGTTCAGATGATTACCCACCCGCAAAAGGGAAGCAGCAAATCCGGTCATTTCACTGCCCAGTTCCACATAGACCTGCTCGAAGATCGGCATAACGCGGCTGACCAGTACCACAATGACGGCAGCCATCATGGCAATCATAATAAAAGGATAGGTCACAGCATCCCGGATGCTGTGGGAGATGGCATCTTCTTTCTCGTAGTAATCCGCCAGGGAAAGCATACATACGTCCAAATTACCGGATTCTTCTCCCAATGCGATCATGCGGAGGCAGTAATCCGGAAAAACATTTGTAGATTCCAATGCTTTGTGAAAGCTTTCTCCCTGTCTGCAGACGGTGAGGATCTCGTCAAAGATCGCTTTTCCCTCCTGGGACCCTGCATCGCTCTGTAAGATCGCCATACCCTCCATAGGTGGGATTCCCGCCTGGAACAGCATAGCTGTCTGGCTGCAGAAGGAGGCGATCTCTTCGTTGGACAGTAACTTTTTCTCCGTAGTCTTCATTTCGATTTGTTCCCTTTCACTAATACATTTTCTGAAGGATATAATTGGTGCCGTCCCCGATGAACTTCTTCAGTGCCTTGTCATCGGTGTTGGCACCGAAGGTGGGATCCACCAGTGTCCATACATTGCCGTCGAATTCGATAATACCGTTCAGCCAGCCTGTATCCGCAGTATATACACTGATCCAGGCATGGTAGGCATCCTGTGCATAACCGACTTCCAGTCTGGTAGGGATCCGTTGACTTCTGAGCATGCTTGCCATAACAGCGGCATAGTCCAGGCAGATACCGGTTCCGGAAGTCAGGATAGCATCCACATCGGAAGTATATCCGGTGGGGGGATCGGAAGCTTTCGCATAATCATAAGTGATATTTTGTGTGATATAGTCGTAGACCCGGGTGATCACTTCCAGGTCCGAGGAAGCACCCTCGGCAAGTTCCTGCCCTTTCGCCACGACCTTACTGTCCGCATTGAAATTCACATACTGGTTCGGATAGAGGAAAGGTCCGAAGGTATCGCTGATCTGTACCTCCAGATCCGCATACAGGCAGGTGGCATAGTTCGTACCGGAGATATTCTCATAGATCGTCACATCATAATAGCCGTCCCCGGAGGACAGAGGAAAGGTCTCATAGCCGTTCCCATGCAGATCGTAGGTATAGACAATCGTGTCGGGACCGGTGATCCGCAGCTTGACTTTTGGGCAGGTGCCGGTATAACTGGCACAGATATATCCGTCCGACATATGGGAATAGTCGATGACTGCCACATCGTTGGAGACCACCGCGGTGCCGTCGGCCTGCGGTACGAGGCAGACGGGAGTGGCATCCCGCAGGGCTTCTGTGGGAGCAGAGTCCGATGGCTCCATAGGAAGTGTCACCGGTGAAGCGGTCTCAGAATTTACAGAAGACGGCAAAACGTCAGTCTGGTCTGTATGCGTATCAGTGGCAGGAGCATTGACAGGGTGACTGTCAGAAGCAGAGCCACAGGCACATAACCCGGCCGTAATACAATATGTAATTAATAAAATGCGCAGCCGCGCAAAGGATCCGGGTATTAGCATAGAAACATCAACATCCTGTTGTTATTGTGTCATTCCTGTGACATTGTCGGGGGTAAAGAGGAGATGTATCGTCTCGCCGCCACTCACGGGAACATAAATATTGGCTTCCTCCGTAAGGAAAGGAAAACTGATCACGCCTTTGGCACTGTCCACGGAGAGCGGTTCGATGATCTCACCGGACAACGTCTCCATAAAAGCCTCGTCATAGAGAATGTTATCTCCGGTAAACTTAAGGCTTAAAACATTATTCTCCACATAATCCAGAGTAAGCTCCGCGGGAGCGGGGGCAAACACTTTCTCGTTAAATTCGGAGAGCGGAACGATGATTAAGGGCGACAGAAAAGTCAGCACAAAGATCACAGCGGTAGCCACGATCAGACGGTTATAGGAAGCTGCATTGATTTTTTTACGAAGCACCAGCTTGTCAAAAGGAATGGTATTGACTGGCTGGTTACAGGTGGACAGGATATTCTGCAGAGCATTGTTCGCAGTGTTCATGTCCAACTCATAACGGTTCTTTTTATGAAAAAACATAACTGTATTATCCTTTCTATCCTCTCATGCTGGCTTTCAGCTGCTCCTGTCCGGAGGCGATATAGCGTTTTACGCTGCTGCGGCTGATCTCCATGGCGGCAGCGATCTCCTCAAGCTTCATGTCGTTATAGTATCGCATGATCAGGACCTGCTTCTCATTGAAAGGAAGCTGTTCTAAGGCGTCCGTCAGCCGGGAATATTCATCCTTCTGCTGGTAATGCAGTTCCGGATTGGTATCCGGGTGAGGATCCTGTACAATATCGAGAATCTCCTGATTTAAGGCCTGACAGTCGTTCTGCGGTCGCTGTTTCTTGGTCATATCGTAGCAGACATGGAAGCAGATACGATTCAGCCAGGCGATAAAAACAGTAGGATCATTCAGTTTTCCGATGTTTTTCAGAGCCAGTATGTAGACCTCCTGCATGGCATCCTGAGCGAGAAAGTCGTCTCTCAGATAATGCCTGGTATAGTTGTACACTTTATTATAGGTAAGAGCATACAATTCCGCGAAGGCATCCGAGTCGCTGTGCTGGGCACGGATCACAAGACCGGCAATGTAAGAAATATTCAAATCTTTCATGCGTTCGTCTCACTGTCTGGTTAACGGGTTCCTTAAGCGTGGAGCTTATTGTATGTCTCGGTCAGCAGAGTGGAGAAATACTCTGCATGTGCTTCTTCATTTAAAATATATGCGTACTTGATCTGAATGGGCGCATTACTGTGTTCCTCGTTGTATTCCTTCAGCTGCTGTGCCAGACTTTCGATAAAATAGTCCATGGTATCATGGGAGCCGTGATTGACGATCATTAAGAATTCGTTACCGCCGTTACGTCCCACCACACCGAAGGCATCACCGACACTCTCTAAGATACCGGAGAAATCCTTCAACATCTGGTCGCCCACGACATGTCCCATGGTCTGATTGATCTCCTTTAAGTTGGTGATGGTGACCATATAGCAGGCTACATGCTCCAGAGATTCCGGGGAGTCATAAGTCTCAAACACGACATCCAGTCCGTGTCTGTTGGGGATGCCGGTCAGATGATCCAGGAAAGCTGCGCGGTTCAGCGCATGACTTTCTTCGGCGAAGGTGCGCAATTTATAGAAATCATATAATAACCATACCAGATTAAATAAAGCAAGAATCCAGGAGAGTGTGCATAAGATAAAAAGTGTCCGGTTCTCAAACAGCTGCGTGCCGAGTGCGGGATGCAGGGTCAGCACCAGAACATACGCAGCTTCCAACAGAAGCAGAAGGACTAACTGCACGGTTTTGGTGTTACGGAAGGTTTTTACAAATTTTTTATTTCGCATAGCAACAAAGCTCCTTTGTATAAGGTAAATACATGAATTTACTTATAGTATATGGCAGAATGAAAAAAAAAGAAAGAATTTCTGAACCTTTTTTCAAAATACGACAGTCTTTATAGATGAAAAGTAATTATGGAGGAACCGGTTATGCTCGGTATCATATATTCCGGATTTGCCATGTTGGCAAGTTACCGGATCATAAGAATTGAAGATGATCCTACCCCATTGGCTGCAGGTACGCACAGCACAGGAATCTACAGCCGGGCAGTACAGGAAGGTTATTACGGTGATACGCTGGCGGCAATGCTGCTCATCGGTCTGATCCTGATGGTTACAGCATACATCCTGATATGCATAAGATACCGTAAGAGGATCCGGGAACTACAGCCGGGGGAACATCCGGGATGGAATTGGTGGAAGCTCAGAAGGCAGATCACAGAGCTGGAATATCAGAAAGCAGAAGGAATTGTAGAAGATATCCGTAAAGCGGCAGAAGGTTACATGACGGTTTAAAAGTGATAGGAGAGGAAGATATGAAGAAAAAATTATTCAAAAGAATCTTAACAATCTGTATGTGTGCTACCATGCTGGTGGAGACAGTGAACGTCAGCACATTTACCGTAAGAGCAAGCGAGGAAAGCACAGCTGTGTCTGCCATCACACAGGACTCCGATCTCAAGGAGGCAGTGGGAAACGGCGAAGCGGCGGACAAGGCAGCATACGATGCGGCACAGGCTGCCCAGAATGCAGCAACCGCGGCGGAGGATGCGAAGAACGCGGCAGTTAATCTTGGAAAAACAGCAGCAGATGCTGTTCTGGCCAGTCCTGCTCCGGAAACTACCGAGGACCCGTCTGTTGCTCCGGAAGCTACTCCGGCATTAAAAGAAGAGATCGAAAAGGAGATAAGTGAAGCAGAGACAGCAGTAGCCGACTCCAATCAGAAAGTGGAAGAAGAATCCAAGAATCTGGAGAATATTGCAACCGAGGCAGAGAATAAGACTGCAGAAGAGGCAACGAAAGCCCAGAATGCAGCAACGAAAGCCCAGGAGGCTGCAAAGCAGGCAGAGGCTCTGAAAGCCCAGATCGAAAATGCAGAACGGGCGGATGCCAAGCTGGAGGATGTGCTGGATGCTGCAAAGAAAGCTGCGGAGGATGCGCAGGCAGCAGCAGATCAGGCAAAGCAGGCATATGATAATGCAAAGGATACATTAGATACAGCACAGAAAGCCTATGATGAGGCAAAGGCACAGGCGGAAGCAGATATCAAAGCCGGTATCGAAAATGCTGACAAGGAGCTGGAAGAGGCTGAAAAAGCACTTGCAGCAGCAGAAGCAGAAGTAGGTAAGGCAGAGGATGCTTACAAGACCGCTACCGGCAGCAATGAGATCGCACAGAAGACAGCAGAGGCTGCAAAAGAAGCAGCGGATCAGGCAGGAATCGCTGCAGGGAAATCCGACGAAGCAGCAGCAGCGGCTAAGGTAGTGGACGAGAAAAAGACTGCAAAAGAGGATGACAATACACAGCTGGAACAGCAGAAGTCCGAGATCCAGGGACAGCAGGATGCCCTGAGAAGAGAGATCACCGACAAAGAAGCACAGATCGCAGCCAAGGAAGCAGAGATCAAAGCCGTAGAGAAAGCAATTGATGATCTGGGCGGAAGAAGACATCTGGTATGGTCCGATGAATATAAAAAAGCACAGGAACTGAAAGATCAGATTAACAATTTGGAAAATGATATCGACACCCTGAAGGGTGACATCAATATTGCGAAGGACACCATTTCCCTGAAGGATACCGAGATTGCCGCAAAGGATGCACAGATTGCCGAGAATAATACTTACATTGCAGGTATTGTGGCATCACAGAAGGTTGTAGAAGATCTGGTAGCTGATAATAATACCCAGATCACTTATCTGGACAAGGAAAAACAGGCTGAGTTCAATACGCTGCTGGACGAATTGAAGGAATCTACCCAAAAGTATGAAGATGCGAAGGATCTTCGGGAGGAGTATCAGGATGCCATTGACAGAAGCAATGTTGGACTGATCGAATGGTTCCGCAAGGTATACAAAGAGTTGTCCATTGAGGCCAAGAATGACAATGCGAAGATCGAGATGGACTGGGAGCATCTGGAACTGAAATACACCAACGACGGACTGACCCTGTTACTGGGCAAGAACAAGAATAACGAGCAGGTATTACTGACCTGGGAAAACAATAAACTGACCGCAACTCTGGTAGATGAGCATGAATTCGCTGCATACTCCACCGCTTTTGATAAGGTGGCAGCAGCACAGGCAGCAACAAAGGCAGCAGATGCCGCAACTGCAGCAGCAAAGGCAGAACAGGCAGAGAAAGAAGCACTGGATCAGTACAACGCTGCAAAAGAAGCTCTGGAGGCAGCAAAGAAGAGACTGGAAGCGGCCAGAAAGGCTAAACTGAACGATCTGCAGCTGGATGCAGCACGGAAGGCACTGGAAGCAGCTAAAGAAAATGTAGCGGATGCCAAGAAGGCTTACGAGGACGCACAGAGCGCGGCAGATGAAGCAAAAAAGGATTATGAAGATGCTCAAAAGGATTTCGCTGAGAAACCGGTAACGGCATACTTCTATATCCTGAACAGAGGACTGACACAGCCCTCCGAGGTAAGCTCTTATCCTTCCTCAAATTACAGCAAGGCTCGTCCCGGACAGTTGAAAAAGGGTGAAAACAACAGCTATCTTGATCAGTATGCAAGAGGCAGGGGAATCAAGGATACGGATCTGACACCTTACATCGAAAAGGCACCAACTGCGGCAGACTTCGGACTGACTCTGAAGGAAGGCGAATATATCAAATGGTATGTAATTAAAACAGAGAGTGATAATTCTATCCATGTAGACGGCATTATCATGAACCAGAAGTTCAATGTGACAGTACATTATCTGTATGAGGATGAAACCGGTAACACGGTAAAGGTAGCAGAAGATTTCGTAGGAACCTACGGACTGGGTGAAGAATATCACATTACCACTCCGAGTGCAGTCATTGACGGATTTAGTTTCACTGCTAAAAACGCAACGGAGGCGGAGATTAGCGGTACCGCAACTGCCGACAGAGAAGTAACCGTATGGTACAGTAAGGAAGAAGGCGTACCTATTATCGTGAACTACTATCGCGACAGCGTGAACGGAACACTCCTGCACACAGAGACCCGTAACATCGGAAAGTCTCAGGCAGCTGATTATCACGCAACGTTCACAGAAGATTCTCTGAATGCATGGAGACCCGGTGACTGTGAGAACGGTGTCCTGGCAGGATATGAGAAGACGGAAGACGGATATGTAGCAAATATTATATACAAACCGATCATCGTAACTCCTTCCGAAACCGAACCTACCGGTGGTGAAGGTGGCGGAGAATCCGGAGAAGGCGGTACGACTACCGGAACCGTAACGGCACCGGAAGCAGCTGCTCCCGCAGACAACACAACCGTAGCTACCGTACAGCAGGTAGCAGGTGCTAGACAGCAGCCCGTTGCTCAGACAGTGATCGAAGAGGAGACCACTCCTTTGGCACCTGCTGCGACAGAAGAACCGGAGCAGGGAATTACAGCAACAACGAATAATAATGTAGTCAGCATTGAGGATGAGGCGGCACCTCTGGCAGCATCTGCAAACTGTTGGATCCACTGGCTGATCCTGTTGCTGACAGTCGTATATACTGCATATGAATTGATCCGTTGCATCAACAGAAACAAAAAGATCAATGAACTTCGCGGTGAAGCACGCCAGACAGAGGTGTAAGGAGGAGACAAAATGAAAAAAATGAAATGCATTGATATTGCGGTTCCGGTTTTGTTTGTCCTGGCTCTTGTCGTTCTGTATTTCTTCTGGGGATGCCATCTGGATCTGTATGTGACGATCCTGGCAGCTATTATTCTCGGAGTGACGGTTCTGACTACGTATATCCAGTATAAGAAAATAGATAAGTTACAAAAGCATGAGGAATCGTAAAAACGAAAAAGTCCATCGTCCGAAGGATAGAACCGGAGGACGATGGAATTTTTACTGTTTATTATCAGAAAACAGGATAGGAAACGGAAGGGGAATATGAAATTATGCTTTACGGCGTCCTCGGGAGGCCATTTGGAAGAGATCACGTGTCTGAGACAGATTACTAATGAGAACGATTCCTTTTTGATTACGGAAAAAAGCGGAGAAGACATTACAACAGCATGGGGAGACAGAACTTACTTTTTACGACAGATCAATCGCAAGGAACCGTTTTTTCTTATTCATTTTATCAAGCTTTTTTTTCAGGCGTATGCTATCTTGAAGAAGGAAAAGCCGGACTGTATCATATCCACAGGAGCATTGATGACATATCCGGTCTGTCTGTTAGGTAAAATGAGAAAAATTCATATTATATATATAGAATCTTTTGCCCGGGTAGATGAAGCTTCCCTTACGGGGAAGCTGATGTACCCATTAGCAGACCTGTTCCTGGTACAATGGGAAGATATGCTGAAGGTGTTTCCGAAGGCGATTTATGCGGGAGGAATTTTTTGATGAAGGGAAAGCTGATATTTGTGGTGCTGGGAACCCAGAAATTCCAGTGTAACAGATTGTTAAAACAGATAGACCGGCTGGTCGAAGAGCAGAAAATAACAGATCAGGTATTTGCGCAGAAAGGCCACTCCGACTATATCCCACAATACTATCCTTCGGTGGATTTTCTGAACAAAGAAGACTTTGAGCAGAAGATGGAGGAATGTTCTCTGCTGATCACCCATAGCGGTGTCGGGACCATATTGTCGGGAATCCGTCATGGGAAACCTGTGATCGTATTTCCACGACTGAAAAAATATAAAGAACATGTGGATGACCATCAATGGGACATTGCAAAGGCTTTTGGGAAAAAACATCTGGTGTTGGTATGTGGGGAAGAAGATTCGTTGGAGAATATCATTCGGGAAAGCGAAACGTTTGATTTTCAGCCATACGAATCGCACAGAGATCAGATGCTGCAGACGATAGAAACTTATCTGAGAGAGGAGATCGAAAATGTTTAAGACGATTCTGTCTAACTTTCATTTGGAAAAAATATTTTGGACATTAAAGAAGAAAGCATTATACATTTTCCTGAGCACAGCAGTATTGGGAATGGTGGCAGGGGCTTACGCCAGCATTACCAGTACATCCCTGTATATGGCACAGATTTCATTTTATGTATACAGTAATCCGGATTATATTACGGACTCGTCTGTAAATATCGGAAGTTCTGATATCACGCAGGCGAAAAATCTGATCACGAGCTATATGCAGATATTGAAGAGCCGGACCTTTCTGGAAAAAGTAAAAGAGGAAACGGGACTGGGTTATTCCACGGATTATCTGAAATCCCAGATCAGTGCCAGTGCGATTGAAAACACGGCTGCATTTGTGGTACGTGTAGTCGATCAAAACCCGGTGAATGCCATGAATATAGCAAATGCTATCGGTGAACTGGCGCCGAATGAGATCATACGGATCGTGAAATCCGGTGGAATCGAAGTACTGGATGAGGCAGAGCTTCCAACGGTACCTTACCAGTCCACCAGTGTATTGAAATATGCAGTATTGGGTGCGGCAGCAGGTTTCCTTCTGGCTGCGGCATGGTTCCTGCTACGAAGTATGCTGGATACTACCGTCCGCCGGAAATATGAGATTGAAGATCTGTTTACCATTCCTATTCTGGGAGATGTACCACAGATGGAACCGGCGGCAAAAGGTGAAAAGGTCAATAAAATATTACATAAGGAGAGCCCTTTTGCAGTGCGCGAATCTTATAACAGTATCCGTGCAAAGCTCCTGTTCACCGGTAAAGGTGAGAAATGTCCCGTATATGCCATTACCAGTGCGGACCCCGGGGAGGGAAAAACACTGACCTGTATCAATCTTGCTTCCGCTTACGCTCAATTAGGGAAAAAGATTTTATTGATTGATGCGGATATGAGAAAGAGCAACCTGAAAAGTCTGCTGGACATTGAGGGGAAGGAAGGTTTAAGTGAATACCTTGCAGGGATCACGAAAGAACTGAAGGTCTATAAGAGAGCCGAGAATCTCTATGTTGCAATGGCGGGAGAAGTACCGCCCAATCCGGCAGAACTTCTGTCCGGTGAGCGCTGGAGTGAACTTTTGGAAAAATGCAAGGAGGAATATGACTGTATTTTCGTAGACCTGCCTCCGGCAGGAATCGTGGCAGATGCTCTGGTCCTGGCTGCAACAGCGACCGCATATATTCTGGTGGTAAGAGAGGGCGTGACAAAATTTGACAGAGAGCAGATGGTCGTGCAGATGCTGGAGCCGGTGGGAGCGAACATCTGTGGATTCGTGTTCAACGGAATCTCTATGAAATCTCAGGATTATCATTATAAACATTATGCAAAAGACTACAAATACTGATATTCTTAAGATATATGATTTCCACAGCCATATTTTGCCCGGTTTGGACCATGGATGCAGTGATACTGTGGTAGCAATGGAGCAGATCCGGAGAGCGGTGCGGGCAGGGGTTCACTGTATCCTTGCCACCTCCCATTTTTACCCACATGCGGAGAGTGTGGACAGTTTCTTAAGACGCCGCAGGCTGGCGTGGGTGCAGCTGCAAAAGGAACTTGCCGGAGAGGAAGAGATCCGGGCAGCAGGAATACAAATTGTGCAGGGAGCGGAGGTCCTGATCTGTAAAGGACTGGAACGGATGGAAGGGCTTGAACAGCTTTGTATAGATGGAACGAAGGTATTACTGCTGGAAATGCCTTTGACGGAGATATGGGATCCGGAATTGATAAATACAGTGACAGCATTACAGGACAAATGTGGTCTGCAGGTGGTGCTTGCCCATGTAGAGCGATACCGGATGTCGCAGATTATGCCTTTATTAGAGGCAGGATGCCTAGCACAGGTGAATATAGGCAGTCTGGTGGGAAGATGGAACAGGCAGAGGTTCCGCGCACAACAGTATTTGAGACATGACAGGATCAGTGCACTGGGCAGTGATATTCATGGTGTCGGTGACCAATATACAGACTTTACATATATAATAAAAAAGCATAATAAGGCAGTTGGGATGATCATGGAACGGACACGGGAATTGCTGGGAGAACGTACGGATACGCATCCTAAGATACCATAGAGGGGAAAAAAGATGGATACAGCAAGCAGGCAGGTGAGTGTGATCGTACCGGTTTATAATACAGAAAAATATCTACGCAGATGTCTGGAAAGTCTGGTACATCAAACCCTGAAGGATCTGGAGATCCTGGTGGTGGATGATGGTTCCACGGATCACTCTCCGGAGATTCTTTCTGAATTTGAAAACAATTATCCGGGAAGAGTCAGAGTTATCCGCAAGGAGAACGGAGGACAGGCAAGTGCACGGAATCTGGGAATTCGGGAGTGCAGTGGGGATTATGTAGGGTTTGTGGATTCGGACGATTATGTAGATACCGCAATGTATGAGGAAATGCTTCGGGCAGCTCTTGCGGACAATTGTGATATGGTGGAATGCAGTTATCACTACCTTCAGGAAAAGGATGGTCAGCAGAAGGAACTGGCTACCAGAGGAAATATCAGGCAGTACCGGGACAGGAAAGATATGTTTATCGATCCTATGACCTGCCCCTGGAACAAGCTGATCCGCAGGGAGATCCTGCTGCGGGAGGGAATGGAATTCCCGGAGGGAAGAATCTATGAGGATACGGCATTCTGTATCAAACTGATCCCATATCTTCAGCGGGAAACCTATGTAGACCGTCCCTTTGTATCTTATATCCTTAGGGAGACCTCTACTATGAATGCCAACAAAAGTAAAAAAGTGGCTGATATTTTTCCGGTGTTACAGAATATACTGGATTTTTACAGGGAGAGAGGGTTTTACGAGGAATATCGACAGGAGCTGGAATACTTTTGCGTTAAGATACTTCTGTGCAGTTCCTTGAGCCGGATCGGCAGAGTACCGGATGCAAGGCTGCGCAAGGATCTGCTGGATCAGACCTTTGCCTTTTTACAGGAGCATTTTCCGGACTATCGAACGAACCCGTATGTACGGGGGAAGATCGGCATCTATCTGAGAAATGTCCGCAGATGGAATTGTCAGCCGGTGGCGGTACTGAGTGGCAGGATTCTGAAAGGATAGTATTATGATAAGAACATCCGTAGCAATGGCAACTTACAATGGAGCGGAATATGTAGTGGAGCAACTGGAGTCTATCCGGACCCAGAGCATGCCGGTGGATGAAGTGATCATCCACGATGATCGTTCCACTGACGATACCGTAGCAATCGTGGAAAAATATATCAGGGAACATGGACTGGAAAGAACCTGGAAGGTATCGCAGAATCCGAAGAATCTGGGATATGCTGCGAATTTTATCGGTGCAGTGAAGGAGACGGTGGGAGAATATATTTTCTTCTGCGATCAGGATGATATCTGGGTACCGGACCGGGTGGAGGTCATGGTGGGACAGATGGAGGAGCATCCCAAGATCCTGTTGTTGTGTTCGGAATTCGAGTCTTTTGTGTCATCTCCGGACGCCCCCAGTGTTCCAACATGGGAACAGAAGCAGTTCCGCCGGGATCATTCCCTTGAGCATCTACTCTATGAAGCGCATAATCTGTTTATCAACTGTCAGGGATGCAGCATGTGCATCCGCCGGAAATTCTGGCAGGAGGTGGAAAACAGATGGTATCCGAACTGGGCCCACGATGAATTTGTCTGGAAGCTGGCATTATGCAGAAATGGACTGTATGTCTACCATGGGGTGACACTGCGCAGAAGACTTCATTCCAATAACGTGACAATGCATAAAATGCGTGATCTTCCGGAGAGAGTCCGTTTTTTGGAGGATCTGAAGAAAAGCCATGAGGCTACCCTGGCCTTTGCAGAGTCACTGTCAATGAGTGGTCGGGATTGTAGATTATTACATCGGAATATACGGGCAACGCAGCTGAGGATCGAATTGCTGCGTGACCGGAAAGTATGGAATACTTTGCCACTGTTATTTGGATATGCGGACTGTTATCACAGCAGAAAGTCTATTCCCGTAGAGCTGATGATGGCGATCCGTGGATAGAGGATCAAAGAGATCAGCGGGAAAATTGTGGGAAGGAGGAGAGAATGGCACAACAAAGCAGATATCTGAAACCGCAGAGAGAACTGAAAATCTTTCAGGCGGTTGCAGTGTTGTTCTTTTTTACATTATATGTATTACCGCAGTATTTCGGACTGCCGTTTCCTCTGTTCGACCTGACGGCACTGCGTATCATGATCGTGGCGGTATTATTCCTGATGCTGGCAGAGCCGGAGCGTATCCGGGGATTCGTGCTGCTGGTGGTGGAAGACCCATGTACCAAAGTGTTACTTCCTTACCTTATGGTGATCGGATATACTATGGTATTACGTGCGGATGTCAACGCCTTTTTAAATCCGTTTATTGAATTGTTGACGTTTTATCTGTTGATTTATCTCATCCGGAACACTTTGGGAGTGGAAAAAACGATACAGATGATCGTTGTATTTTCTTATGTGATCGCATTGCTGGGCATCGTGGAATATGTGCTGGGGAGATCACCGTTCTCCTATCTGGAGACGATCAAGGGACTCTATACGGGACGATTTGTACGATCGGGAAGCTATCGAATCATGAGCTCCTGTAACCACTCTCTGGGTTATGGTCTGATGCTGGTCACCATGGTTCCCTTTGCCTGTTACGACAGAAAAAATAAGAGTGTCAATCTGCTGGCACAGCCGCTCTTGTTACTATTGCTGGGGGGCAACGTATTTTTATGTGGGTCGAGATCCACACTGAGTGTATTTCTTTTGGAAGTAATCCTGCTGGTGGGCTTATCTTCTAAAATGGAGATTAAAAAATTTGTGATGATCGCGCTTGTGCTGGCGGGTATTTTTGCAGTAATTCTGGCAGCTATCAGAAATACGACAATGGGAAGATACATATTGTTACAGATCACCAGTATTCTGGATGAACTGCTGGGAACGGAACTGGCGGTAAACTATGGCGCTAATATAGAGGCGTTAAGCAGCAGCTCCAATTACCGGGACCAGCTCAAATATATTTTCACGGTGAGCTGGCTGAATCCGCTACTGGGGCTGGGAAGGAAGCGCTCGTTTAAGTCGGAGATCAACGGTTCTTTCATTGAATCTGTGGATAATTTCTACATTGCGGAATATGTACGTTATGCGTATCCGGGAATGATCACCTATCTGCTGTTTCTCGGAAGTATGATCGCGGGTATGATAAAGAGGGTCCGCAGAGATAAAAGCGGACTGCCGAAGATCCTTCTGGTAGGCAGTGTCTGTTATCTGATCAATCTTTTTTGGGTCGATTCACTGCAGACATTGAAATATCTCTATATTTTGTTCGCCCTTTTTCTGTGCCTGGATCCGGTACGGGAGGGGGAAGATGCACCGCCCATGACAACATCGAAGTATTTGAAGAAAAGAGGAGCAAGATGAATCCGTTAGTAAGCATTGTAGTGCCGGTATATAATGGAGAACGTTATATTGACGACTGTATGAAACGGCTGTTGGAACAGACCTATGCTCCTTTGGAGATCCTGCTGGTGGACGACGGCAGCGGGGATAGCTCCGGTGGCATCTGTGACCGCTATGCGGCGGCTGTCTCCCATGTCAGAGTCATTCATCAGGAAAACGGCGGCCCCAGCAGGGCGAGAAATACCGGAATTGCACATGCACAGGGAAAGTATCTGATGTTCACGGATGTGGACGATCTGCTGCAGGCGGATGCCGTGGAGAAAAATGTCCGGATCGCGGAAGAGAACGATGCGGATGTGCTGATGTTCGGGTTCTGGTATTATGATGTGGCCAATGACCGCAAAGTGACGAGACCGATGAAAACATCCTTTTGTGGAAGCAGAGAAGAGTTTTTCCGGGACTGTCTGGTGGAAACCGTGGAGACAGAGGTGATCAACGCACCCTGGAACAAAGTGTTTCGCAGAGAATTTCTGCGGGAACAAAATCTTGCGTTTGATCCGCAGATCCGTATTTACGAAGACCTGTATTTTTCACTGCAGGCAGTGAGCAGGGCCCATAAGATTGCAGTCAATCCTAAACTGTTCTATCAGTATAATGTGCAGACCCAGGGAACCCAGTTAAACAGTTACGATCCACGCTTTTTTGATAATATCACGAAGATTTATCATTATGCGATGGATTTCTGTCGGGAATTCCCGGAACACGAAGAGCAGGAGATGGCATTCTGCCGGGTCTATTCCGGGCTGGGACTGACATTTCTCAAGCAGCTCAGCTGCCGCAGAGGAATCGACGACTCTGAGAGAAAAGAGATTGTACGGAGAATCTGTCGGGAACAGGATTTCCTGGAAGCGGTAAAAAAATCCGGACTTCAGGGAAAACGAAGACTGCTTTATCTGTTGTTGAAGACGCAAAGTACCAGATGGATCATTGCACTGTACCGGAGCTGGAACGGTATTCAGCAGAGATGTTTTTGAGAAGGGGACAAGCATGGGAGATACTTCATTGCGAAGAATCAAAGAAAAAATACAGGATCATATGTTGCTGGGGTCAATCTATGACAATGTGATGCTGAAGACAAAGTACCGGGATGCAAAATTGTCCTTTTTGTACAATGTGATGATCGGGCAAAAGCACCGGATGCTGTATTATAAAACATTAAAAAGAAAATATCTGGAGAAAGTGACGGCGGACCGTCCATGGGAGACACTGGAAAAGAAAGCGAACCAGGGCAGAATCTGGTTCTGCTGGCTGCAGGGATTGGAGCAGGCACCGCCTTTGGTGAAGCTGTGCTATGAAGCTCTTGGACAAAAGCTTCCTGACCGGGAGATCGTCGTGATCGATGCGAAGAATGTATTTGATTATATCACACTTCCGGAAGAGATTGTTGAAAAATGGAAGAGAGGGATCATCGGTCCGGCACATTTCTCAGATCTGATCCGTCTGGAGCTTCTGGTCCGTTACGGCGGATACTGGATCGATGCAACGGTCTACTGTACGGACGGGGGACTACTGGCATATACAGATCAATTGCCGGTTTTCATGTACAGCTTTTATTATTTCGGATTCAATCCGGAGATCATGGAGACAAATAACTGGTTTCTGTACGGAACCACGAATCAGAACATCTATTGTCTGACCAGAGAACTGCTCTATGCTTACTGGAAGGACAACGACCGGGCAGTGGATTACTATATTTTTCACCTGTTTATGACTATGGCATGCGATTATTATCGGGAAGAGTATCAGGCGATGCCTATTGTAAGTCAGGTGGAGTCGCATGTGCTGGCGACATATATGGGACAGCCATACGACGGAGTCAAATATGAGCTTCTGAAATCAAGATGCGGATTCCATAAGTTAAGTACACGTTTCAGTGAGAAAGAGACTTCGGGGCAGGATACCTTTTATCAGTATCTGATGCAGGGAAAATTAAGATAATTGTGAGGAGAGAAGTATGGAAGGAAAGGGAAGTAAGGGGACGATACCCAAGATCATACATTACTGCTGGTTCGGCGGTAAGCCGATTCCGGAGGATCTGCAGAAATGCATTGATTCCTGGAGCAGACTGGAAGGTTACAGGGTCATGCGATGGGATGAAAGCAACTGTACCTTTGATGAAAATGAATTTGTACGCAGAACCTATGCGGAAAAGCAGTTGGGATTTATCGGTGATTATTATCGCCTGAAGGCGGTATATGAATACGGTGGGATTTATCTGGATACCGATGTGAAGGTATGCCGCTCCTTTGATCCGCTGTTATCCTATCCGGCATTTTTCAATTTTATTTTTGATTGTTCGGTGGGATCGGCCATTATCGGAGCACAGCCGGGAAATCCTTTGGTGAAAGCACTGTTGGATATGTATGATGCCACCGAATTCGGCAGGAATCCGGATGGGAAAGTATTTAACTTCCGGGACGGCAGACTTATCGTGGATGGATATGCCACCAGCAATTATTATTATACCTACTATATTTTGAAACATTATCCGCAGTTTCGCCTGAATAATCAGTTCCAGGATCTGGGGGATTTCGTGATCTTCCCGAAGGAGCTGTTCGAGATCGGAACAATCACAGGGAAACAATATGCAGTACATCTGTGTGCCGGAGAGTGGAGATTGAAAACGGATGACAGTAAGACAATGAAGAACCGCATCAAAAAAATGATTGGGAAATGGCCATGGCTGTTTGACAAAGTCCAGATACTGGTGCGGAAAAAACGCTATGACAAGCTCAAGACCCAGATACCATTCTATGAATACTATCTTGCACAAAAGGAAAACCATCCTCTTCCGAAGCTGTAAATAATTCGTAGAGGAAGGAAGGGTTGACAATGGAAGAGTTTATAGTCAGATGTAATGCACTGATCGCAGAACAGTTGGAGGGAATCTCCTGGACATTATTGCTTCTTATGATGACCGCAGTTTTTTTACTGGTGCATGTCGCAGTGCTGATTTGGTCCAGGCTGCGGGGGAAAGAAATGCACCCCGGAAAAGAGATACTGCTGATGCTTCTGGCGGGATATGCATGCTTTCTATTTCAAATAACATTCTATAATCGGGAAGAAGGAAGCCGTTCCGGAATTTTCACCCATATTTCCATGTGGTTGAAAAGCGGCAGTCCGGATCTGTCCAATCAGATGATCTATGACCTGCTCAACGTATGTCTCTTTGTGCCCTGGGGAGCGCTGATTGCCCTGTTCCGCGGACGCGAGAAGATAGGCAGGAAGTTGTTTCTAACGACCTGCTACAGTTTCCTGACCAGCTTCTGCATCGAAGTGATCCAGCTGCTGACACATAGAGGTTATTTTGAATTGATGGATATTCTTACAAATGTTACAGGTGGAATTCTGGGTGGTCTGGCAGCGGTGCTTTTGTATGTAATTGTGCCGGCTCAGGGAAAGGCAAGGAGCAATCATGGATAAAAAATCAAGATTTTCTAAAAAAGACAGGATTGTGATCCTGCTGAGTCTTGCGTCAGTGCTGGTGCTCGGATATATTATGTGGGATTCCTCCCGCAAACAGCAGCAGGAACAGGAGATGCTGCAGGAGATCAGTGAGGAACAGAGTACGGCAGATGCAAAACAAAAAGACCTGACGCAACTGGCAGAAGGGCTTTACATCAACGAGATAAATCAGGCAGGCTGGATCGAACTGTACAACGGATTATCCCGGGATGAAATTCCCCTGCAGGACTGTAAGATCACAGTGAACGGACAGGTGAAAAAAGAATTTACCAAAGAAGTGGTATTGCCGGCAGCAGGGTATCTGTGCGTGGAGAATCTGGGATCTCTGGCAGCGGGAGATGTGATCAGCATATTTTTGCCGGAAGAGGTATTGCACAGCAGTATGCTGGTCCCGGATCTGGAAAGCGGAGAAAGTTACGGACGGATCACGGATGGCGCAGAAGTCATGGAATGGATGACCGCCACCAAAGGAGAAAGCAATACGCAGGGAGAAGTTGTAGAGACGGAGAAGTTGCATTTCTCTGTTCCCGGAGGTTTCTATGATAATGACATACAGGTGGAATTGTCTGCCGGGGAGAACAGCCGGATCTATTATACCCTGGATGGTTCCGAGCCTACCACACAGTCCGCGCTGTACGAGGGCCCTATTACGATTATAAACCGGAGCGGCTCGGACATGACGCTGGCAGTGAATCCTCAGATGGAGTATTCCTATGCATATCAGCCTGCCAGTCTGACTATGGGAACAGTAGTGAAAGCCATGGCTGTGGATAGTCAGGGGCAAAGCAGCGATACGGAAACACAGTCGTATTTTATTGGAATCGCAAAGTCGGGCGATGTGGCAAGTCTTCCGGTATTGTCAATCTCTACAGAAGCAGATAATTTCTTTGATTATTTTGATGGTATTTATGTCAGGGGACGCACATACGAAGACGCAATTGCCCGGGGTACGGATGGCGGACATGCCGCAAACTATTATCAAGGATGGAGCAGACCGGTCTGTGTGGAATTTTTTACAACGCAGAAGGATAAGACTTTTCAGGAAGATATGACGGTTCAGATGCTGGATGACTTTAGCATCACATCCTCACAAAAGAGTATGCAGTTTACAGGGAATGTGGCAGCAGGAATGGGAACCGGACTTGAAAATTATTACAGAGATCCGGAAATGACTCTGACGTTGCAGACGCATCGAAGAGACAACGATTATATGACCAGGGATTATCTGGCACAGAGATTATTGGCAGGCACAACGGTAAGAAGCCGCGATATGCAGCCCTGTGCGGTATTTCTGAATGGAGAATACTGGGGTGTCTATATGTTGAAGGGAGCTTACGATGCGGAATTTGCGGAACAAGCCTACGGAGTGAATGCCGGGGATGTGACTATTGTCAGTATGGATCCGGAGACAATTCCGATGCAGGAAGATTATGGGGAGCTGTATAGGTTTGTAACAGAAAATGATATGGGAAATACTTCCAATTATCAGAGAGTACAGGAACAGATGGATATCGACAATTATCTGGAATATTTCTGTGCAAATATGTATCTTTCCAATGCATTTTACGGTCAGGACCAGCTGACAGTCTGGAGAGTGGATCCGGACAAGGCAACAGGAAATGGTTATGAAGATGGTCGGTGGAGATATCTGATGCCCCGCATGGATAACAGTATGGCAAACGGGACGACTGGAGGGATGTGCACCTCCAGTATTGACTCTTATCTGATGCAAAGTGTTACGGAAGATCCGTTTTTTACTTCCTTGTTAAGAAACAAGGAATTCAGGAATCGCCTGAGTGGTACGATGACAGAAATGGCAGAGACTGTGTTTGGAATAGATCAGGTGGATCAGGTGCTGGATGAACTTGCCGGGGAGAGAAAGAAAGCAGCAACCGGTAATTATAAGAGGTTTTTTGGAAATACAGACGATTCAGCATATATCCGTGAAATGGAGAAGATCCGCACATTTTTTGAGGAAAGGACAGGGTATATTCTGCTCTATACGACAGAGGTGGTGGAAGGAGAGGAAACGACGAATGAGTAGTCGTATTAAAAATTCAGCCCGCAATATGTTGTCCGGATTTGCCTATCAGTTTATTTCACTGGTACTAAGCTTTGTATCCAGGACAGTGTTTGTTCATACTCTGGGTACGGAATATCTGGGACTGAACGGTATCTTTTCTGATGTGCTAAATCTGTTGTCCATGGCAGATCTTGGCTTTAATACTACTATGGCTTACAGTTTTTATAAGCCTTTGGCGGAACATGACGAAGAGAAGCTGGCTGGATTGATCCATTTTTACAAAAGGGTCTATAATGTAATAGCAGGAGTTGTAACAGTAGTGGGAATTGCAGTGATCCCATTCCTGAAATATATCGTCAATACGGAGAAGGAGATTCCTCATCTTGAGGTATACTATCTGTTTTCACTGGCAAATGTGGTAATTTCCTATCTGTTTGTCTATAAATCCACGATACTTACTGCAGATCAGAAAAACTACAAGGTGGTCAATATTTCAATTTGGACCAGCCTGCTCAAGACAATTCTGCAGATCCTTGCACTTTTATTACTGCAAAATTATATTCTGTATCTGGCGATTGGAGTTGCAGTGCAATTTTTTAATAATCTCATGGCCTCCAGAGAAGCACAGAAGCAGTATCCGTTCATTAATAGAAAAGCTGCGGTCACTGTGGATGAAGAAAAGAGTATTTTTGAAAATATGCGCTCCGTTTTTTTGTATAAGATCAGTTCCACAGTCTTCACGGCCACGGATAATATCCTGATCTCCGTGCTGGTGGGAACAGCAATGACGGGAATCTATTCTAATTATCTGATGGTGAGTAATAAACTCCTCCTGATCATCCAGATCATCTTCTCGGCGCTGACGGCCAGCATAGGCAATGTCATTGTCAGGGAGAAGAGTGGGAAGCGTTACGAAGTGTTCTGCGTAATACAATCTGTCAGCTTCATTCTCTGTGGAACTATTGTTAGCGCATTTTGCATCATGGCAAATGATTTCGTCTATGTGTGGCTGGGAAGTGACTTTACAATCAGCATAGGTGCCATTTTGGCGATGACGCTGAATACGTATCTTTCCTGTGTGCTTCAGCCGCTGTGGATCTATCGGGATGCCACCGGACTTTATGTACGCACGAAGTATGTTATGCTGGCCGGTGCGGTGCTGAACCTTGTGCTCTCGGTTCTTCTGGGAAAGGCTATGGGACTGACCGGAATCATTCTGGCATCGGCGATCGCAAGGCTGAGTACTTATTTCTGGTATGAACCGAGGCTTTTGTTCCGGGAGTATTTTGAGAAAAGTGCAGCGGGATACTATGCATCACTTTTCAAAAATGCATTACTTATGGTAGTTACGATAGGGGGACTATGGATGCTTTTATCCGGAGTGCAGGCACAAAACTGGCTGCAGTTGATCGGTAAAGGGGTTGTGATCGGGGGAATCTGCAGTGTGGTATTCTTATTGGCATATTGCCGGACAGAAGGCTTCCGGCTCATCATAAAAAAGCTGAAGAGTATTTTGCCGAAAATATAGCATGATGTAATTGGAGGAATTGGGATGCTGGAACAGCATTTGATCACAGTGATCATACCGGTGTACAAAGTAGAAGAATATTTGGAAAAGTGTGTTCAGGCGGTTTGCCGACAAACCTATAAAAATCTGGAGATCCTGTTGGTGGATGACGGATCGCCTGATCGCTGTCCGGAAATGTGTGATGCGTTCGCATTGCAGGATGATCGTATCCGAGTGATACATAAAAAAAACGGTGGTTTATCCAGTGCCAGAAATGCTGCGCTGGATGTGGCACGAGGAGAATATATTGCATTTGTGGACAGCGATGATACAGTAGAAGCAGATATGATCGAGAGTCTCTACCGCGGAATACAGAAATACAATTGTGAGATCGCCATCTGCAATCACTATGTGGAGGAAAACGGGAGACTGGTGATGGAAATACCACCACTGGATGAAGAAAAGGTATACACTGCAGAGCAGGCACTTAAGCTTTTGTTGGGAGATATTTACATACGGAATTATGCATGGGATAAGCTTTATGCCGGAAAACTGTTCCGGGGGATCCGGTATCCGGAGGGAAGAAATTACGAGGATATTGCCACGACCTATTTGCTGTTTGACCGGGCTGAAAAAATCTGTCAGGTGCTGGAGTACGGTTATTATTACGAAAAAAGGGATAGCAGCATTTCCGCTAATCTGACGAAGGAAAAATGGTTTCATAATACCGGAAATATTGTAAAAGGAATGGAAGAAAGATATCTTTATTTCCAAAAAATGGGGAGACGGGAATTGGCAGACAGAAGTATGGTCGATCTGGAAAAATATATGGTCACGTTTCTGAATCTCAGTTTTATCCTGCATGACAAACGGGAACGCAAATATTACCGGTCTTTCCTGAAAGAACATCTGGAGGAGATCCGGCAGAATCCGCAGATCCCGGAAAAAGAGAAAAAAATAGCAAAAATATATACCATGAAAACACCCGTGGCAGCCGCATATGCGGAAGCTTCTTATCTGCGCAGAGAGAATCGGTTGTTTCAAAAAATGTTTCAGGCCATGCAACGCATAAAACAACGGATGAGAGCGGAACAGGTTAAATTTGATTTTTCATGCATGCAGGGAAAGCAAAGAAGAATTTTTATGTTTGAACTTCCCTGTTTTGATAATTTGGGAGATCATGCGATCGCTTACGCAGAGTGGAAGTTTTTACAGCAGATAGAAAAAGACCACCCGGAGATACAACTGATCCGGATCGAGGGGTGGGATACTCCGGCAGCGGTACGGCAGCTGAAGCGGGAGATTACGCCACAGGATATGATATTCTGCCAGGGAGGCGGCAATTTGGGGAACCTGTATGCGTTCGGTGAAGCATTCCGCCGTACTATCTTCAGGGCATTCCCTGAACAGTTTTTACTGGTATTTCCACAGACGATGTACTTTACTCCGGATGATGCCGGTCGGAAAGAACTTAAGAAGAGTCAAAAAATTTATAATCGGTGTCGTAATTTAACGCTTCTGGCCAGGGATGAACGCTCCTATTCCCTGATGAAGGACACGTTTACCTGTAACCTGTTGCCTGCGAAAGACATTGTTACCATGCTGGATGAAACGGAATATGCTGCTGGGCGGCGGGAGGGAAGTATTCTGTGTCTGCGTTCCGATAAGGAGGCAGCACTCACCGCGGAACAGAAGAGGACACTGAAGGAAATGTGTGTCCGGAATACGGGAAATGTATTGATCACAGACACAGTTACATTAACCGAGATATCCGGACAGGACAGAGAGCAGGTCTTAAGAAAAAAGTGGGAGACATTCGGAAAGCGGAGAATAGTGGTGACAGACCGGCTTCATGGCATGATTTTTTCTTTAATAACTGCGACTCCTTGTGTGGTGCTTGGAAACAATCATTTTAAAGTTCGGGAGACTTATAGAACACTGAGTGCATGTTCCTATTTGAGATATGTGGAAACGGTGGAGGAAGTACAGGGAGCCATGAAGGAGCTTTTGGCAGGTGGACAGATATTTGAAAAACCTTCGTTTTCTCAAGATTTTAACAGACTGTATCGCTATATAGAGGATAGGATGAAAGAGTAGAAGCAGATTGTGGAGGAGGTGTGCCTATGGGAAAGAAAGAAAAATACCTGGCAAAACTGATACGCGCCCAGCTGAAACAGGAGGAAGTACCTTCCCTGCCGGAAGGCGTGACGGTGGATGAAATCGTGCAGATTGCGAAAAAACATCATCTGAATTACCTCCTATTGGGAGCTTTGATCCGGGTAGACAATCTTACAGAGGAAGAACGCAGCAGGCTGCGGTCTCCGTTAATGAACAGTATTTTGCGCTGCGGTGTGCAGGTGCAGGAACAGAGAGAGCTGGAAAGATTGTTTGAGGAAAAGGGGATTATCAATCAACCCATGAAAGGGGCGGTATTACGATTCTACTATCCGGCACCGCAGATGCGGGAGATGAGTGACCTCGATATTTTGTTCGCCGAACAAAACATGGGAGAGGCACAGGAGTTGTTAAAAGAACGGGGATACACTCTGTACCGTGCAGTAAAACACCATGATATTTTCCAGAAACCGCCGTTTCTGGTGATCGAGGCTCATCGTGCCATGTACGACAAGACGGTGGACCGCAATCAGTACGGTTATTTCAAAAACTTTTCCCGCACGCATACCAGAAACGGATGTACATATACACAGGACTTCGGAACGGAAGATTTTTACGTATATATGATGGCGCATGCGGCCAAGCATTTCTATCAGACCGGCTGCGGTATCAGACATCTGATCGATATCTATGTCTATCTGGAACGATTTGGCGAACAGATGGACAGAAACTATCTGGACAAAGAACTGGAACAGTGTGGTATTCTCACATTTACCAGGCACATGGAGAAACTGGCCTATCTGTGGCTGGAGGAAGAGGAGAGCAATGCACTGTATGACAATCTCTTCGCCTATCTGCTGGACAGCGGTATCTACGGCAAAGATGAGAACGGCATCTGGAATAAATTTGCCGAGGAGAAAAAGAAGGGAAAAACCGCAGGCAGACAACAACTGAAATTCTGGTATGCATTTCCCCCATTGCACTATATGGCAGAATACTATCCTTACCTGGAGGATTGTCCATGGCTGCTCCCCTGGGCATGGCTGGTCAGAGGAATCACAGGTCTGGCAAAGCATAAAGGCACCTATAAACGTCAGATGATGAATCACATTGATGAAGAACGGATCCGGACGGTACAGGATATCTATGAGAAGATGGATCTGAAGTTCCAGTCATAGAAAGGCAGAAAACGGAAATGACAATTTTGAAAAGAGGATATCGTTTTCTCAGATACAACGATCATAAATGGTTGTCTGTACAATGCTGGATTTATTCTGCCATCTATCGCCTGCAGGTGCTCTACGGTAATACAACCAGGCTGCGCGTGAAATGGGGCAGCGAGGGCGAAGAGTCTCCCGAGGAGGAGACAATCGAGCATTATCGATATGCCAAAAAGGTGGCATACTGTGTGAACCGGGTCTGCAGCAGGACGAGCTGGGAGAGCAAGTGTCTGGTGCGGGCACTTACTGCGCAGAGATTATTGAAAAACAAAGGGATTTCTTCTACAATGTATCTGGGATGTAAGCTCGAAGAAGGAAAGATGGTAGCCCATGCATGGATACGTTGCGGCAGAATGTACGTCAGCGGAGGAAACGGAGAAGATTATTCGGTAGTGGATAAGTTCCGAAAATAAGAGAAAAATAAATTAAGTAAGAAAACGGAGGGTAAAAGGATGGAGAAAAATGCAATCATTAAACTGAAGAAGCAATTAAATGTGACGGATCTGGCAGGAGAAAAGGTCATGATCGATTTTGAATCAGGAAAATATTTTCTGATCAAAGGAGCGGGCAATGATATCTGGGATATGCTGCAGGAGGAGATCACTCCCACGCAGATCGTGGACCGGTTACTGACCATCTATGAGGTGTCCAGAGAGGAGTGTGAAGAGTCCGTCATGAAGTTCCTGGAACAGATGAAGGGGAATGGCTTTATAGAGTAAATCCGGGGGCTGTGAGATATGGGTAAAATTAAAAAAATATGGCAGGATCGGGGAAATCAGTACCGGTATGCACAATGGTTATGGCAGTATTCCAGACCGTATCTGGGGAAAATACTTCTGGTTATGGTGTTCGGACTGTTGGAGACAATTGCATCACTGCTGATGGTTCAGATCTCCAAAGAAATCATAGACCATGCCACCTTTGGCAATGCATTTGTACGCCTGATGGTGGTCTATGTATTGTTAATGCTGGGAATGCAGGCGGTGACGGTAATTTCGTCGCTGGTATCCACCATGCTGACGGAGAGATTTTCTTTTGGCATACGGAAACAGATCTATGAGAAGATCATTCATTCCCACTGGATGGATGTGAAAAAATATCACACCGGGGATCTTATGACGAGACTTACCAGCGATGCGGGGAATGTGGCGGACGGTATTATCGGAACTATTCCAAGTATTATACAACTGGCGGTGGAACTGCTGCTGGTATTTTTTACGCTGTTCTATTATTCGCCGATGCTGGCAATGTTCGCCCTGCTGGTAGCTCCGGTGGCAGCACTCAGCTCCTGGTGGCTTGGCAAAAAACTTCGAAAACTTCAGGTGAAGGTGCAGGAGAGTGAAGCAGCATATCGGTCTTTTTTACAGGAAAGCCTGGCAAATCTACTGATCGTAAAAGCGTTTGCCAACGAGGATTATTCCACGGAGCGTCTGACACAGCTTCGGGAGGAGAGGTTTCACTGGGTATACCGTCGGACGAAAATGGGAGTAGCCAGTTCCACAGTGATGTCACTGGCATTTCAGACCGGATATATTGTAGCATTTTGCTATGGAGCAATACAGATTTCCCGCAAGATGATCACCTACGGAACCATGTCGGTATTTTTGACACTGGTGAACCGTGTGCAGGCACCGGTCATGGGACTTGCGCAACAGATTCCCAAGGTAGTGTCTATACTGGCTTCCGCGGGAAGAATCATGGAATTGCAGCAGATTCCACTGGAGATGAAAACGGACACTCAGATCCCGTCGGCCCGGATCGGCGTGGAGATAAAAGACATGACCTTTGGTTATACGGATGAGACAGTACTGGAGAATGTAAATCTGCGGATCGGACCCGGAGAATTTGTAGCTATTATCGGAGAATCCGGTATCGGCAAGACCACACTGATCCGTATTATCATGTCCTTTATGAGTAACATCCGGGGAAATGTTACCTTTTTTAATGAAAAAGGGGATCTGGAACGGGCGAATGCCGCTACCCGGAAATTTATATCTTATGTACCCCAGGGGAATACATTGTTCAGCGGTACGGTGCGGGAGAATATCCGTATGGGGAAACTGGATGCAACAGAGGAAGAAATGTATGAGGCACTGAAATTAGCATCCGGATATGAATTTGTCATGGGACTTCCAAAGGGGATCGATACTGTGATCGGAGAGAGAGGACACGGTCTGTCCGAGGGACAGGCACAGAGGATTGCCATTGCCAGAGCCTTTTTAAGGAAAGCCCCGTTCCTGATACTGGATGAGGCGACTTCCGCATTGGATGAGAAGACAGAACTGGAAGTGTTGCAGGGGTTGAAGGAATTGTCGCCACGTCCTACCTGTCTTATCATTACCCATAGGAAAAGTATTCTGCCTTATTGTGACAGAGAACTGCAGATCGTGGACAAACAGGTGATGGAAGTGACGAAGGGCTAGATACGGATGCGGTTTTTCTGCAGCATATAATAAAGAGGAAAACAATACCGGGCAAGGAAAAGCTTACCACGTGCAGACAGAGTCTCTGCATTTTCATGATAACGCTTGTAGCTGTCCCGGTATTTTTGCGCTAAATAAGAAAAGCTGTTCTGCCAATGATATTTGCGCGACTTCACGCACAATAGGGCCAGCTTGTTGGTCACATAGACAGCGTAGGCAGCGGAAAAGTCAGAAGCTTCCGGGGATGTCTGAATACGGTCGAGGGAATACAACAGTGCATCCGCATAGTCACAGCTAATATCAGAGAATCCTTCCTCCATAGTGCTGTCTTTGCGCTGACGGTAATAGTTTAAAGTCTCTTCGAGCCATACTACCTTTTGACATTGCAGTGCATAATCGGTCAGAAAAGAAATATCTTCCATTTTCTTTCCTTCCTGGAAATGGATATCGGATAGCAGACTGCGTCGGTAGAGTTTATTCCACACCCAGGTTGCAGGCCCCGTAAAGGGATCCATAAAGTGCAGAAAAAATCCTTCCCGCGATTCTATATTCTGTAAGTGATAGGTATGGCAGGCTTCCATGGAAGGCAGCACTCTGCTGTCGGAAAATATCTGTTCATGACATATCACCAGATCCGCAGATTCATGGATCATGGCGGAAAGCATGAGACGATAAAAATCCGGATGGATCAGATCGTCGGAATCGATAAAAGAGATGTAGTCGCCGGTCGCAAGGGACAGTCCCACATTGCGGGCATGGGAGATGCCACCGTTGTCCGTATGCCGGACAGTGATGCGGGAATCCGTAAGGGCGAGTCTGTCACACAGAGGACCGCTGCCGTCGGTGGAACCGTCGTCAATGAGCAGAATCTGGAGATTCCGGTAGGAAGAAGCGGTAACACTTTCCACACAAGATATTAGATAATGGGCTACATTGTAGACCGGAATAATAACGCTGATGAGAGAATCCATGGATGCCTCCTGAAAAATGAAGTGACAATACAAGAACGACAAGAACGGGCAGAAAACTGTTTTCTGCCCGTTTTCTTTATTAATTCATTATCTTACGTGAGAGAATCAGTGTACGGTTACGTCACCGTCGATATCGGGGTGGGAATCAAAACCACTGGAGAAGCCTAACCAGTAGTTGCCGTTTTGATCTACGCGGATTTCATCATACTGGGAGGAGAGATTTTTACCCTGCTCAGTACAGGAAATAGATAATTCTTCAACTTCAGGTGTTTTCCATTTTTTCATAGCTCTCATATACTCCTTTTCTATCAAACTATCAATAACTGACAACTCAGACTATAACTGATTCAGGAGGGAAATACAAGAAATCTAACATCATTGATATATTTTGAGATGATTTCCGGTATCTCTTTTGTGGTGTCACGGTTCTGTGGCCTTGCGATCTTATATATGGGAAAGCTTGTTACTGCGCTTAAGAACTGCGTCATGCGGGCGGGAGTGATGCCGAGTAGGTTCAGCAGTTCCCCACGGAATAGATTATGAGTCAGGACCTGCAGCTTTTCGCTGCCGGATAATTCCTCACAGGACAATTCCTCGCAGTTATCCCGGTAGATTGTAAACATGCCTGCCACGGGAAGCGGTTCCCGGCAGTAGGAGTCTGTAAGTTTTCTCCCGTATTTCTCATCGGCTTCCCGGATATAGGTATATTCACTGTCCGGATTGCGTCGCATGACATCCGCGCATACCCGCTGCCAGGGAGGTCCCGGATAGAGGATGCTCTGACCATTTTCCGTGCGGATGGCACAGATGTCGTCGGAGGCAAACAGGATTCCCGGCTGTTTCATCAGATGCAGAGCGGTGGTGGATTTACCGCTGCCGCTGGGGCCCGAGATCAGATAAGCCTTATCCTTGCAGCACAGCGCACTCCCATGGATTAGAAGATAGCCACGCTGTAAAAGGAGAAAAGTGATGGCACCGGACAGAAGATAAGTCCGCATACGCACTTCGTCGAGAGCAGGATCTAACTTCCAGACGATAGCCTTTGAACCTTGTTCTACGTAGACCAGTAGTTCATCATACAATCGAAACCACATGACCTGCTCGGTGATCGAAGAAAATTTTCCCTGTCGGTATTCCGTAACGACCCATTCAGGGGGCATGCCCAGGGTCAGTGTGGCATCCGGAGTGACCGGGGGCGTTAGTTCATCGGCCTCCGGAAAGCAAAGCTCACTCTCCAGCAGCATGCCGTAGAGACGATAATAATACATACTCAGACCTCCTTTAGAAACAGACTGCAGGAATACAGGACATTTGCCATACGCAGATCGGAAAAGGTCAGTTCGGATGCGGAGGCCTCTTCCAGGCGGATGAGCAGGGGATCCAGTTTCCCTGGATCTATATAACGGCGTAGCGTGGGGGAATGCAGGGTCTCCAGAATGTCCCTGCGGTTTTCATCCCATAGAAGCTGGCTGCGGAATGTAGAGTCAGCACTTTGTACCCCGCGGTGAAAGATTTCTTTCCGGATGGAATCCGGGACGATTCCCTCCAGATATGTGCGGACCATACCCCGCTCCAGAGAACCACTGAGACTACATTCCACCGGGAGACTGCAACATAGTTCTATGATCCTTTTGTCCTTGGAGGGATCGCGGATCAATACTCCGTGGATCAGACTCATGGCTGTATCGAACATCCCAAGCTGCATTTGCGCGGTAGGATTGAAGATAAAAGACAGACGTTTTTCCCGGGAATCCATCTCGCCACCGCCGGCAGAACGCATCTGCTTCCGGTAGGCGCGGGAAATATGATAGCGTTGCATAAGTCCGGGGGCCGTCAGCGGATCTTCCGGCTTGGCAGGGAAGAGATTGCCTATCCATTCGGTCAGTATACATTTTAACATATATTTCCTCGGAATGCCGTACCGGTGACCAAAGTCTTTCATCGTCCGGAGAGCGATCCGGGGATGCCCGGAACAGAAAAGCTGATAAAATACAGACAAAGCCTTGCCCCAGGAGATCGTGGCATTACCATATTGTCCTTTTAACACGACCCGGCAGCCGTCGCGGTGAGCTTTTTCATAGATGGCATCCAGCCAGGTCAGGTTGTGACCGGACTTCATAGGATAGCCCAGAAGCGGCACCAGCCGGGAAAGCTCGGTGAAGGCATCCTGTCCTGGACAGGAGAGGAAGGCAGGTGAGATATTCGGATATTGTCTGCAGGTAGCCAGCACTCCCGCAGATTCATCCGCCGGCTCCGTCCCTTCCGGTACAAAATCCCGCAAAGGCACGGAGGTATAGCTGTATAGCTGTTCGCCCATCTCTGCCAGCCGGGGAGCTGCCAGCGCAGCAATTGCGGAGGAATCTAAACCGCTGCTTAGTGTGCATCCGGTATGTTCTGCACTGCGGAGCATGGAAGAAACGCAGGCAGAGAGTGTGTCCCGGAACAACGTCTGGTAGTGCATCGGATCTTTATGCGGCAGAGGCTTGGGAAGAGAAGTACGATCCCAGTAGATATCAAGGGAGGAAAACTCCGGTGTCCAGGTCAGGTGGCCGGCAGCAGGCATCTGGAGGATGCCTTCATAAGGAGTCAGAGCTTCATAAAGCATCATATCTGCCGAAGTGGTGGCGAGACATGCAGCAAGCCATTTTTCGGAGACGGCTGCTGACAGAGTGCGGGCCAAAGGAACCAGTGCAGTGCTAAACAGAATACGGTCCGGCAGAATGGCATAGAACAGGCTGCGGTTTCCCATATGATCAGTATATAAATGAAGTGTGTGGGTACTTGTATGATAGATAGCAAAGGCAAACGCGCCCAGAAGATGATCACATACAGAAGATCCCCATTTTTCCAGAGCAGCCAGAAGCAGACCACTGTCAGTAGTGTCCCCGGAGAGCAGAGGAAATTGCGAAAGAAGTTCCTCCCGGTTGTCCAGAACGACATCGGCAGTGAATAAAAAACCTTTGGTATTATCATAAAAAGGAAGAACCTCCTGAAAGGATTCTTCGGTAAAAAATTGCAGACCACAGTGAAAAGAGACTCCGGTATCAAGAGACAGTGATGAATAGCGGTCGATCGCAAAAGGCGCATAAGAAGTACGCATAGTATGTAAGGCTTCTTCCGTTTTCTCTGTGGAAGAGACAGGAACGATTCCCCAGATGGCAGACATAGATATTCCCCTTAGTTTGATAAAGCAAACAAAACCACAGGTGAAGTGCCTGTGGCTTAGTTGTTTTGTTCTGTGTTTGAGATGATTAGCTGAGCTGATCAGCAGAATCCTGGGAATCATCGCCCGGCTTTTTATACTCCAGATGACCAGAAATCTGACCGTCACCGATGTAACCACCGTCCCAGCTGTTACCCAGCCAGTTGTGAGCGGTTTCGTTGATGTTTAATTCTTCTACGGAAGGAGCATTCCACTTTTTCATAATTAAATACCTCACTTTTTAATAATCTTATATATCAAGAACTATGGTCTTATACTATGGCAGTTTTATATGAAAGTAAACAAATCTAACAGAAATGATAGATTTTCAGATACTTTTGTAATATATACACGAAGCACAGATACATAAAATCATCCTGGGCCTCATCCGGCAGTCCCGTACGGTAATGTGCCAGAAAGGCTTGTACAGTACCTTCGGAACAATAGTTGCAGGGAGAGGCTTCCAGTTCCTTCTCCAGATCCGGGAGCAGTTTCTGCCAGTCCCGTTGGATCCGGAGATAGTAATCAGAATTTTGCACACCGTAGCGCATCCATTGGTCCAGCAGATCTGTAGGCAGCAGATCCCGGAAGTTCCCCCGGATCAGCCAGCGGGGAGTTCCCTGCCATGCGAAGATTTCATAGGGAAGGTGATAGCAGAAATTCACCATGCGGGAATCTCTGGTGGGATCCCGCAGGATCAGGCCATAGTGAAGTCCCATTTTGGTCTCCAACTCTCCGATATAAGTCAGAAACGGTGCGAACCAGACCCAGGAGCGATAATCCTTCTCCGTCATCGGAAACCCCGGAGTACGGGTGGGGGCATATTTCGTATGACGCGCTGCTAAGGGATAGTCTGTTAAAATCTCAGAGTTCACAAAAGGGTTGTCAGTCTTTGATCCGGGGACCGTATCCGGCAGATTTTGTTGTCGGGCGGCAGCATTGTAATAGCGGATACAGGATTTCAATGCGGATTTTCGACTCTCCTTTACATGTTTTGCGTAGCGGTTAAGCCAGTACAGGAACGTCATATAGTGTTTACGATGATAGACATGACAGAGAATATTGTCAATATATCCATAGGAAACGGTACTGTTGCCAGCCTGTCCTGTTAGGAGTACTTTGCAGCCGGCTGCGGAGGCTTCCTCATAGATTTCCATAAGGTTTGGAAGGTTTGCGTAGGCCTTAAATGGAATTTCCATTATTTCCAACTCTTCCTGCAAGGCCTCCAGACAATTTTTCCCATGATTGTTCAGAAAGTGGGGTTTCATATTAGGATACATGTCCAGTATTTTTTGCACATCGGCGGTCTCATCCGTGACATGGTCCCGGTTTTTATCCGGATGAGGTGTCTCATAGGGAACATAAGTATAGGCATACAGATTACGATGCCCCTGTTGCAGATGGGTGGCAGCCAGGGTACCGACACTGGCAGAATCCAGACCGCTGCTTAAGCAGATTCCGACTTCGCCGTTGCAGCGCAGAGCATCCCTGACACAATCACTGTATAACTGCCGGAAGGACCGGCCGTATCGGGCGGCGGAAAAGCTGCCGCAGGAAAAAGGGGATGCCTCGTCTGCCGGAGTCCAGTAGGTGTGTTCTGTAATTCCGTGTGAGGTGATCTCCAGACAGGTGCCCGGTTTTAATTTATACATTCCCCTGTAAGGAGTATCCTCGGGAGAAATATTGGGAGCAAGACCGGGAGCAGTCAAAAAGTCTTTGAAAAACAAGGGGTTTTCAGGAATTTCCGGAAATACTTGGAGAATCGCTGAGCTGAGAGTGGAAAAGGACACCTGTCTTCCTGATTCGTAGTAATAGAGACAGCGGGAAGCCATCTGATCTGCCGCCAGATACAGAGTCTTCTTGGCAAAATCGTAGACCGCCAGGGAAAACAGTCCCCGGAAATATTTCAGACAGGAAATCCCGAAGCGGGAGTAGGCCTGTGCCATCACGGTGCCGTCCGGAGTGGAGGCAGGAAGCTGCAGCAAGGAAAGGAGTTCTTCCCGGTTGTCTAACAGGCAGTCTGCGGTCATGAAAAAATCGGGGCTGCCGGAAGTATAGGGCAGCACCTCTGACAGAGACTCGTCTGTCAGATATTGTATTCCGCATCCCATGAAAACAGTATCTTTCTGTACGGAGGAATAACGGTCAATCTTACATTTTTTTTGAAACGGTAGCTGCATTTGTTCTTTTATATTCTGTGGTAGTGGCGCATCCCATGAAATGATTCCCCAGATTGCCGACATAAAATGACCCCCTTTTTGCGGACTTCGACAGTCGAATCAGTGCGGAAACCGACTTGTTTCGTAATATAGGATATGATAACATAGTTTTCGTAAGATATCCATGCGATTTTCAGGTGATATAGACGACGGACTCATGGAAGGATGAGAAAATGGCACAGTACAGCTACAGACTTTACGGACTGCGGATAAAGACGGATCTGGACTTCCCCCAACTGGTGGTGGAAGACGCGGAAACTGTTACAGAACCGGTTCCGGAGATCCGGATCGAAGAGGGAGAGATTCCGAAAGAAATTTTACGGGAAACAACACGGAAATATGACTTTGGACCGGACTTTAGCTTCTTAAGCAACAGAACCATGTGGATGGTGGTGGAACAGGGCAGATTCATCAGATACCGCAGGAAGGAGGGAAGTAATCCCTTCTATCTGAAAACTTATCTGCTGGGATACGGTATGGCGATGATTGCAATGCAGAGGGGACAGCTGGCCATTCATTGCAGCGCAGTAGCAGATGAACGTGGCGCTGTGCTGATCGCGGGAGAGAGTGGCGCCGGAAAATCCACGATCACCACAATGCTGCTTGAACAAGGGTATGAATTGATGGCAGATGATATGGCGGTAGTGGAACCGCGGACTGACAGGACTTTTGTATATCCTGCATTTCCCTATCAGAAGTTGTGCCGCAATGTAGCGGTAGAACAAGGATATGATCTGACACGATTACTTTATATTAATGAAGAAAAGGATAAATTTCTGGTGCCTTATCGGGGGGCATTTTCCACAGAAGCCAGACCGGTAAAAGCGTTCATTATGTTGGGGATTACAAAGGGTGAAAAGGTGCAGACCGGAGAAATTATGGGAATCCATAGGTTCCCGGTATATGCGGATAATCTTTTCCTGAGGCATCTGCTGCAAGAGGAGAAATACACTCCTCAGATCGGGTCAAAATGTATTGCCATGGCTACAACGGTTCCGACCTTTTATATAGCACGTCCGGCAGAAGGGGACAGCACAACGGAAGTAGCGCATATCCTGCACCAGATTCTGAAATGTCAGATACAGGGCAGCTGAATCAGGAAGCAGCAGCCTTCTCCCGGCTCGCTGGTGCAGCAGATGCTTCCTTCCAGACGCTCTACGATAGCTTTGGCGATAGAAAGCCCCAAACCGCTTCCGGTAGCGGATCCCGGGGTGCGTGAATGTGACACAGTGTAGGTCCTTCGGAAAATATGGGGAAGGGCATCTTCCGGAATGCCGGGTCCATTGTCGATGACTCTGATCTGCAGCTGCTTGCCGATGCATCCGGCTTGTAGGGTGATGCGGCTGCCGGTGCCGGAGTATTTTGCGGCGTTGGTGAAAAGATTGTCCAATACCCGGATCATTTTCTGGACATCAACAGAAAACTTACAGGAAAGATTCTCCGGAAGGTCCAATACCATGTCATGATCGTCATAGCGTTTGTCTGAAATCATATCATAAAAATATTCTTCCAGAAACGGTGCTGCCTCCAAGGTGACAAGCTCAAGTTCCCGGGATGTATCTTCTACACAGAACAGATAATACATATCCTGGATCAGATTTTCCAGTGTCTGTGTCCTGCGGTCGATCAGCTGCAGAGAAGCTATGTAATCCTCCATGGATATTTCCTGACCGGAATTCAGATAATCCAATGCACTCCGGATAGCGGTTATGGGAGCCCGCAGATCATGCGAGATATTGGAAAGCATTTCTTCCTTTTCTGACTGTACGCGCTTCAATTCTCTATTTGCTTCGGTTAACTGCCGGTTGACTTCCAGCAGCTTCTGGGAAAGACTTTCAATGGTCTCTTTTTCTACGGAAGGAGAGATAAAACTGGCTTTATTCATTCTGGAATTCCCCTGCAATATTATTGACGATAAGAGGCAATGATAAAACGATATCCCTTGCCCCATACAGTTTCAATGTGATTAGACAGTTCATGACTGCAATCTAATTTTTTGCGCAGTCTGCTTACATTCACCATAACTAAACGGCGATCGGCTTCCATATAAGTCCCCAATAGGGCATTGCCCAGTTCTTCAAAGGTAATATCCCGGTCGGGATGCTCCGCAAGATAGAGGAGAACCTCGTATTCCCGGTTAGCAAGTCCAAGATCCTCGCCCAGGAACAGCGCTTTGTGTGCCACCTTATCAATGGTAAGATTGCCGATGACCAAAGTGTGATTATCGGATGCCGACTTTAACTGTCCCATACGCCGGAGGAGTATATCAATGCGGGCTTTCAGCTCTCGCAGACTGTATGGCTTTACAATATAATCATCGGCACCACTGGTGAGACCGGTGATCTTATCGTCTTCGCTGCTTTTTCCGGTAAGAAACAGAATGGGAGCGGAAGTGAAAGTGCGGAGTATGTGGCACACCTCATAACCGTTCCTGTCCGGCATCATAACATCCAGCAGAATACAATCCGGAGAACATTGCTTTGCCAGACGGATCCCCTGCTCTGCGGAGGATGCGATCGATACGTCGAAGCCTTCGCCGGTCAGATATTTTTTATTGATTTCCAACACTTCACGATCATCATCTATCATCAGGATCACTGCCATGAAACACCTCCTATGTCAATGCCTTACTAAGTCGGGGGGGCTTTTGACCCCGACATCATTGTATCATTATCAGTGTAAAAAGTTAATATGTGGAATGAGAAAAGCCATCGCGCAGCTTGATTTTGCCGGATTCTTATAATAAAATAAATTGAGCTGTTGGATGTGGAAGACTATGAGAGGAGACGGGGAATTGAACAAGACAAATTCAGGGGCAAATACGAATACAACCCAGATATTATTGGATATCTTTGTGCTTGTATGCGCATTTGGAATTACGTTTTTGATAAGGGGACAGCGGCTGGATGATCAGACACAGTTGCGACTGGAGGTTCTGACGGGAGTATTTTTGCTGCTTTATCTTCTTTCCAACAAAGAAGGATATCTATACAATGTAACAATGTTTTATTATCTGGACAGAGTGCACCGAAAGATTACGAAATCCTTCGTTGTTGCCATGCTGGTGACGGGGATCCTGCTGCAGTTTGTCGCTCCGGGACAGGAGGCAAGAGAATTCTTTATTATTTATCTGATCATGGCTTATCTGTTGATCAGTATAAAAATGATTTTTGGCAAACCGTTGATCAGAATGCTGGAAGAAGGCAGGGCACCCAGAACGGCATATGTGGGGAAAAAAGGAGAATTCAATAAATTCAGTTATTTTTTGGATAAAACATCCATACCGGTCAAAATGGTTGGTTATATTGCAATGAAGCGAGATGAGTATGAGGCGGATAAGGAAGAATATCTGGGATGTCTGGAAGAACTGGAGCAGCTGATCAGGGAGAATAATCTGGATCAGATATATATTATTCAGAAGCATGGGGAAGAACTGCCATTTACACAGCAATATGTAGATATCTGTATTGACATGGGAGTGACGGTACGCCTGGTGGTGGACTTTTATAAGAAAAGACGTGCCTATAGTTATGTGAGTACCGTGGGCACCTATCCGGTTATCACGTATCATACCATCAGCCTGAACACTTATGAAATGGCTATAAAGCGACTTATGGATATTATTGGTGGTATGGTGGGGATCCTTTTATTTTCCCCGGTTATGCTGGCGACGGCGGTTGCCATCAAACTGGATTCTCCGGGACCTGTGATCTTTAAACAGACCAGGGTGGGGCAGAATGGCAGAAATTTTAAAATCTATAAATTCCGCAGTATGTATATTGATGCGGAAGAGCGCAAAAAAGAATTGATGGCTCAAAACGAGATTGCCGGCGGTGTAATGTTCAAAATGAAGGATGATCCCCGGATCACAAAGGTAGGCAGGGTGATACGCAAGTTCAGTATTGATGAACTGCCGCAATTTTTTAATGTGGTAGGCGGATCCATGAGTCTGGTAGGTACCAGACCGCCGACACTGGATGAAGTGGAAAAATATGAGAGAAAACAATGGCGTCGCATCAGTATCAAGCCGGGAATTACAGGAATGTGGCAGGTGAACGGACGAAGCAAGATAGATAATTTTGACGATATTGTTGAGATGGATGTGGAATACATTGACAACTGGTCACTTATGTCTGACATTAAGATCATATTAAAAACGTTCATTGTTCTGCTGAAGCATGATGATGCCTATTAAAGTAATGAAATATGTATAGATAATAACAAAACAGCATAAAATATTTTTCTCAAAAGATGACCCTTTTTGGTGTGAAAGGACGTCTTAAACTGTTAGAGAGATCAGAACTCGGGGAGAATACTGATTCTCGGAAAGACAGGGGAAAATATGAAGAGAGATTATGCGGAGATAAACTGGTTCGGCGTGGTGGCTGCTGGCACTCTGATCGTAACCGGTGTGATCATTGAGCCTCTTTTGGCTGTTCTGGGATTGCTGATGCTGAGTGTGGATGTTATAATCAGAGTTGTTGAACCTATGCAATATGTGCAGGAACATAAAGAACATAAGAAAGAAAAGGAAGGCAAGGCATTCTATGAAAGTCTTAGTAACAGGCGTAAAGGGCCAGTTGGGATATGATGTGGTAAATGAACTTACAAAGCGCGGCATTGAGGCGGTCGGCGTGGATATTCAGGACATGGATATCACGGATGCTGCCAGCGTGGAAAAAGTGATCGGTGAGGCAGCACCGGATGCTGTGATTCACTGCGCAGCCTACACTGCAGTGGATGCAGCGGAAGACAACGTAGAGCTCTGCCGCAGGGTCAATGCGGACGGTACACAGAATATTGCCAATGTCTGCAAGAAGTTAGACTGCAAGATGATCTATATCAGTACCGATTATGTATTTGACGGTGAAGGCACCAGAGCCTGGGAGCCTGACGATGAGCGCCATCCGCTGAACGTATACGGACAGACCAAATATGAAGGTGAGCTGGCAGTGCAGAATACACTGGAGAAGTATTTTATCGTAAGAATCTCCTGGGTATTCGGTGTGAACGGTAAGAATTTCATCAAGACCATGCTGAATCTGGGTAAGACCCATGATCATCTCACAGTGGTGAATGATCAGTTTGGCTCTCCTACTTATACTTACGATCTGGCAAGGCTTCTGGTGGACATGGTGCTGACCGACAAATACGGCATTTATCATGCGACCAATGAAGGTATCTGTAACTGGTATGAGTTTGCCTGCGAGATCTTCCGCCAGGCAGGCATGAACGTGGATGTGGCTCCCGTACCGGCGTCCGAGTATCCCACGAAGGCAAAGAGACCGGAGAACAGCCGCATGAGCAAGGAAAAGCTCACAGAGAACGGTTTTGAGAGACTTCCTTCCTGGCAGGATGCACTGGAGCGTTATCTGAAGGAAATTCTGTAAGATTTTCCTGAACAGAGGCCTTGTATAGGCAGGAAAATAACAGGAAATACTTCATGGAGCGGTATCGGAAACGGTACGGCTCCTCTTTTGGTTATAATAATATGAAAAAGTCGTGAAAAACCCTGTAAATTTCACGAAAAACCAGTTGACAACGGAAGCTGGAACAAGTATACTATTAAAGCGTGCCAGAAAAGGTGCGTCTATTATACTATTTAAGAAAGAGGTGAAACAGAATGCCAACATTTAACCAGTTAGTAAGAAAAGGACGTCAGACCTCTGTTAAGAAGTCTACTGCACCTGCTCTCCAGAAGGGTTACAACTCTCTTCACAAGAAAGCAACAGACGTTTCTGCTCCTCAGAAGCGTGGTGTATGTACCGCTGTTAAGACAGCAACTCCTAAAAAGCCTAACTCTGCTCTTAGAAAGATCGCCAGAGTACGTCTTTCCAACGGAATCGAAGTTACCAGCTACATTCCCGGTGAAGGTCACAATCTGCAGGAGCACAGCGTTGTTTTGATCCGTGGTGGTCGTGTTAAGGACCTGCCCGGTACCAGATACCACATCATCCGTGGTACCCTTGATACCGCCGGTGTCGCTAACAGAAAACAGGCTCGTTCCAAGTACGGCGCTAAGAGACCTAAGGATGCTAAGAAATAAGTAGTATCCGGGGCGTTTTGAACGTCGGACCGAGAGTTCGATGAAAATCCGCGAGGATTTTTGGAGACGATGCGCACATCGTCTTTGTACCACAAAAACGAAACTAAGAAAAGTGTTGGAATTCTGTGATACAGATATAACAGCGCGAACACTTGGGGAAACACATGTGAGTACCTATGATTTAACGTAACTAGTGAGAAGGACAGAACTGACATAAAAGCGAGTGCAAGCTTGCTTGCAGACGAACTTTTATGGAAGGGATGGGTCGGCGAACAGCCGACATCGAGGCATCTTAGATGCCGAGATAACGTAATCTCACGAGAACAATTTGTTAAGGAGGGAAGAACCGTGCCACGTAAAGGACATATTCAGAAAAGAGATGTATTAGCAGATCCTTTATACAACAACAAAGTGGTTACCAAGCTTGTCAACAACATCATGTTAGATGGCAAGAAGGGTGTAGCCCAGAAGATCGTATACGGAGCATTTGCTAAGGTTGAAGAGAAGAGCGGCAAGCCTGCTCTGGAAGTATTTGAAGAGGCTATGAACAATATCATGCCTGTTCTGGAAGTAAAAGCAAGACGTATCGGTGGTGCTACCTATCAGGTACCTATCGAGGTTAGACCTGAGAGACGTCAGGCTCTGGGCCTTCGTTGGTTGACCATGTTCTCTCGTAAGAGAAGTGAGAAGACCATGGAAGACAGACTTGCTAACGAAATTCTTGACGCAGCCAACAATACCGGATCTGCAGTTAAGAGAAAAGAAGACATGCACAAGATGGCAGAGGCAAACAAGGCTTTTGCTCATTACAGATTCTAGTAGGAGGGAAAAAACTTGGCTGGAAGAGAATATCCGTTAGAGAGAACCAGAAATATCGGAATTATGGCTCATATCGATGCCGGTAAGACCACTACTACCGAGCGTATCCTGTATTACACAGGTGTTAACTATAAGATCGGTGATACTCACGAAGGTACTGCTACCATGGACTGGATGGCTCAGGAGCAGGAGAGAGGTATTACCATTACATCTGCAGCTACTACCTGTCACTGGACTCTTGAAAAAGAGACCAAACCCATGCCCGGTGCTCTGGAGCATCGTATCAACATCATTGATACCCCGGGTCACGTAGACTTCACCGTTGAGGTTGAGCGTTCCCTTCGTGTGCTGGATGGCGCTGTCGGCGTCTTCTG
>DLZQ01000045.1:5024-19060 GCA_003447295.1 Lachnospiraceae bacterium | reverse complement strand
ATCCGTACCAGACTTGGTAAGAACGCTATCTGCCTTCAGTTACCTATCGGTAAGGAAGATGAGTTCAAGGGAATCATCGATCTGTTCGAGATGAAGGCTTATATCTACAACGATGAGAAGGGTGACGATATTACCGTTACCGATGATCTTGGAGATATGGCTGATGAGGCTGCTTTATATCATGACGAGCTCATTGAAAAGGTTTGTGAGCTTGATGATGATCTGACAATGATGTATCTGGAAGGTGAAATTCCTTCCGTTGAAGAGATGAAGGCTGCTTTGAGAAAAGCTACCTGTGAGTGCAGAGCCGTTCCTGTATGTTGCGGTACTGCTTACAGAAATAAGGGCGTTCAGAAGCTCCTGGATGCTATTATCGAGTATATGCCTTCTCCTTTGGATGTACCGGCTATTAAGGGTGTTGACCTTGATGGTAATGAAGTAGAGAGAAAGTCCTCCGATGAAGAGCCTTTCGCTGCACTTGCATTCAAGATCATGACCGACCCGTTCGTAGGTAAGCTTGCTTACTTCCGTGTATATTCCGGTACTCTGAATTCCGGTTCTTATGTACTCAATGCTACTAAGGACAAGAAGGAACGTGTAGGACGTATCCTGCAGATGCATGCGAACAAGCGTGCAGAGCTGGAAAAGGTTTACTCCGGTGATATCGCAGCAGCAGTTGGTTTCAAATTCACCACTACCGGTGATACCATCTGTGATGAGCAGCACCCTGTAATCCTGGAGTCCATGGAGTTCCCTGAGCCCGTTATCGAGCTGGCTATCGAGCCTAAGACCAAAGCCGGTCAGGGCAAGATGGGTGAGGCTCTTGCAAAACTGGCAGAAGAAGATCCTACTTTCCGTGCTCATACCAATCAGGAGACCGGTCAGACCATCATCGCCGGCATGGGTGAGTTACATCTGGAGATCATTGTTGACCGTCTGCTTCGTGAGTTCCATGTAGAAGCTAACGTAGGTGCTCCTCAGGTTGCTTACAAGGAGACCTTCACCAAGGCTGTTGATCAGGAATACAAATATGCAAAACAGTCCGGTGGACGTGGACAGTATGGTCATTGTAAAGTTAAGTTCGAGCCCCTGGAGGCTAACTGTGAGAAGTTTGACTATGATCCTAAGGCAAACATTCTGATCAACGATCCTCCTACCCTGTTATTCGAATCTACCGTTGTCGGTGGTGCTATTCCTAAGGAATACATTCCTCCCATCGGTGAAGGTATTCAGGAAGCAGCAAGAGCTGGTATCCTGGGTGGATTCCCTGTACTGGGTGTTCATGCGAACGTATATGATGGATCCTATCATGAGGTCGACTCCTCCGAGATGGCATTCCACATTGCAGGTTCCATGGCATTCAAGGAAGCAATGCAGAAGGCAGCTCCTGTACTGCTCGAGCCGATCATGAAGGTTGAGGTTACCATGCCTGAGGAATACATGGGCGATGTAATCGGTGACTTGAACTCCCGTCGTGGTCGTGTAGAAGGTATGGAAGACATCGGCGGTGGTAAGATGGTTAAAGCATACGTACCCCTTGCTGAGATGTTCGGTTATTCCACAGACCTGCGTTCCAAGACTCAGGGTCGTGGTAACTACTCCATGTTCTTCGAAAAGTATGAGCCCGTTCCTAAGAACGTTCAGGACAAGGTTCTTGCTGCAAAAGCAAAATAAGTATTAAATCAATAAAATGACTTGAAAAACCTCTGATTATTTAATATAATCAGAGGTAGCGAGTTAAAAAAATAAAACTACGAAACTGTTTAATTATTTTAAGGAGGACTTAAATAATGGCTAAAGCTAAATTTGACAGAACAAAGCCCCATTGTAACATTGGTACCATCGGTCACGTTGACCATGGTAAAACTACTCTGACCGCTGCAATCTCCAAGGTTCTTTCCGAGAGAGTACCTGGTAACGAGAAGGTTGACTTCGATAACATCGATAAGGCTCCCGAAGAGAGAGAGCGTGGTATTACCATTTCTACCGCTCACATCGAGTACCAGACCGAAAAGAGACACTATGCACACGTTGACTGCCCGGGCCATGCTGACTACGTTAAGAACATGATCACCGGTGCTGCACAGATGGATGGTGCTATCCTCGTTGTAGCTGCTACTGATGGTGTTATGGCTCAGACCAAGGAGCACATCCTTCTGTCCCGTCAGGTAGGCGTTCCTTACATCATCGTATTCCTGAACAAGTGTGATATGGTTGACGATCCCGAGCTGATCGAGCTGGTTGAGATGGAAGTAACCGAGCAGCTGGAAGAGTACGACTTCAATGACTGCCCTATCATCAAGGGTTCCGCTCTGAAGGCTCTGGAAGATCCCAGCAGCGAGTGGGGAGACAAGATCATGGAACTGATGGATACTGTAGATTCTTATATCCCTGATCCTCAGCGTGATACTGATAAGCCTTTCCTGATGCCTGTCGAGGACGTATTCACCATTACCGGTCGTGGTACCGTTGCTACCGGTCGTGTAGAGCGTGGTGTTCTGCATCTGAATGATGAAGTTGAAATCGTTGGTATCAAGGAAGAGACCAAGAAGACTGTTGTAACCGGTATCGAAATGTTCCGTAAGATGCTGGATGAGGCACAGGCTGGTGATAACATCGGTGCTCTGCTTCGTGGTATCCAGAGAACTGAAATCGAAAGAGGACAGGTTCTGGCTAAGCCCGGTACTGTTACCTGCCACAGAAAGTTTACCGCTCAGGTTTACGTTCTGACCAAGGATGAAGGTGGACGTCATACTCCTTTCTTCAACAACTATCGTCCTCAGTTCTACTTCAGAACCACCGACGTTACCGGCGTTTGCGAACTGCCCGCTGGTGTTGAGATGTGCATGCCTGGTGATAACGTAGAAATGACCATCGAACTGATCCATCCCATCGCTATGGAGCAGGGTCTTACCTTCGCTATCCGTGAGGGTGGACGTACTGTAGGTTCAGGACGTGTTGCTACAATCATTGAGTAATCATAATTGATTATTTATAAATGCAATAAAATCAAGGCTTCCAGAGGTTTTCCTCTGGGAGCTTTTTTACGTCTGAATAACAGTGAAAGTGTGGTCAGCGGTGCCAAAACGGTGCCAAAAATAAAAAAGACAAGTAGATTAAACAATCTAATTGTCTTTTTCTTATACTTGCGTATTCTCGGAATCTGAAATAGAATTTTCAATATGAGTTGGAGTATTAATAGGATCAGGTTTTATCCATTGACCTTTATATGCAAAATACATAAATGCAATTCCTGCGATAATAAGGAAATTGAGTAGTAAAATTATCCACCATTTTCTAATGGTTTTCCCGTTAATATCTCGCAAGAAATCTATAAGTAACCAAATTACATTAAACAAAATTAGTCCAAGAATTAAGGAAATAACGATAATACGATAAATTGAGGAGGAAGAAATATTTTCTAATACTGATGTTGAAAATGTCATTCCTCCTGTAAATGCTAAAACAATGGAAGCGAAGATGCCAAGAATTGTGATATATTCACTTTGCATCTTTGCTTGGTTATCCTTGGATTCTTGTTGAGATTGAGCTGCTTCTATCCTTATGGCGTTAAATGCATTTTCTCTCTCGACATCCGATTGTTGTTGTTGTGATTGAAGATTATTTAACAAAACTTTATTTTGTGCCAATTTAGATTGAGTTTCATTAGTAAAACGTTTCGTATAATTAATACGTGCAATATCTAAATTGGTGTGATCATAAAGTTTGTTGATCTCTTTTTCGATATTAATAGGATTACCATTTGCATCAACATTTTTAGAACGATATCCATCTTTAATACCCTGCATATTCTGTGCTAAAATATCAAGATTTCCGCTAGATGTAGATGAGTCAATAAAAGTTAGCGCAGCAAATATATCAGAATAATAATGCCGGAAGTTATCAGTATCTGCATCATAATAAATACTTTCTAACTTCCGGTAATAATCACTTCGTTTCCTATTATCTTTTAATAAATCTTGAGCGGAACTAAGTTCGATTAATAAATCTGTAAGAGCATTTCGTTTTTGTTGTTCGTTTAAATTTGACATTCATTTATCCTTTTAATTTAATTAGGGACTGTGGTATTTCACAATGATTCCCAGTACCATCATTGTAGATTTCAGCCCAAGCTTTTCCCTTTGCATGAGTTTCTTCAACCAAAACCCAAGGATCAAGCATACGTTTTGCTTCTACAATTTTATCAATAATTGCACGTAGAGTATCATTAATAGTTTCTTCAAATCTAAGATTGATTTTCATTGCACCAAATCCACAGTAAATATAGTATACATTTGGTACAACTGGACCGAACTGCCAAGCTTCGATAATATCATCAAATGCAGGTGTTCCCTGTCGTAGTGAATCACGCTGAACGTAATAGAGAATTTTTTGTAATTGAAGATTTGAAATAGGTTGCTGATCTTCCGTGCACTTATTTATAATATAATTAGCTATTGTAATTGCTGAATAAGCCATGTGCATCCTCCTCTCTTCTCCGTAAAAATAATGTATCACAATATCATAAACTATGCAATATGTCAAGAAAAAAGTTTATTATATAATATGCTGAATCAGCTATGGAAAGTATACTTTACCATCCTTTAATCTGTTTTATCTGTTCTGCTCGTTCGGGATCTCTGTGATACTGGAGCTTAAATTGTATCGTTTCCACAACGAATTTACGATTTACACACAAATCCTTGTAAAAAAGTTAAGCGTATGGGAAGTTCGGATAACAGAAGTCTGGATTTCTGGACAGTAGATGAGTACCAAAAGTTCATACAGACGATGGAACCGGGAAGCAGATACTATCTTATCTTTGAAATAATCTTTTGGACGGGGTGTAGAATTGGAGAGTTGTTGGCACTTACACCAAAGGATGTTGATTTTGAAAGAAATCAAATCAGCATTACCAAGACTTACTATCGAACAGAAAGGCAGGATGTGATTACGGAGCCTAAGACGAAGCAATCTGTAAGACTGATAGAAATACCAGAGTTTCTTAAACAGGAGATTAAGGATTTTATAGATAGTCATTATGGGATGCCGGAGAATGAAAGACTCTTCCCCATTGTGCAGGAAGCAGTACAGCACAAGATGAAGCACCAAATGGAGAAAGCAGGAGTAAAGAAAATCAGAGTTCACGATTTGAGACATTCTCATGTGGCGTACTTAATCAATAAAGGAATTGAGCCCATTCTGATAAAGGAGAGGGTGGGACACAAAGATATACGTATCACATTAAATACTTACGGACACTTATATCCGAACCAACAAAGAAAAGTAGCGGATATGCTGGATTTTGAAAAAGAGAAAAGCCCTAACAGCGGCAACTGCTAGGACTTGTGATAACAGGAAAACCTCTGTTACCTATGTAATCACAGCATAAGTATAACAGAGGTTCTTCCGTGTGACAATGAGATTTTAGGAAACGGAGGACTTTATGGAAGAAAAGAAAACAGAACTGAAAATGATTAAGATGTCAGAAGTGCAGTCGCAGGAGATAGAGTGGCTTTGGTATCCATTCATCCCTTATGGAAAGCTGACAATCGTACAAGGTGATCCTGGAGACGGAAAGACACCCTTGATATTAAATATTGCTGCCAAGTTATCCAAAGGAGAGGGGCTGGATAATGATATGAAGCTGATGGAATCAATGAACATTATTTATCAGACTGCCGAGGACAGGCTTGCAGATACTGTAAAGCCAAGGCTTGAAAAGGCAGGTGCAGATTGTGAGAGGATATTGATAATTGATGAAAGCGACAAATCCCTTTCTATGGCAGATGAAAGGCTGGAAGAAGCCATTATCCAGACGGGAGCGAGGATGTTGATTTTAGACCCGATACAAGCCTACTTGGGTGGTGGCATGGATATGAACAGAGCAAATGAAGCAAGGGATATGACGAAGCGTTTAGGAACTTTGGCAGAGAAATACAAATGTGCCATTATTCTTATCGGTCATATGAATAAGGCATCCGGTAATAAGGCGGCTTATAGGGGCATGGGTTCCTTTGATTTCTTTGCGGTAGCAAGGAGCGTGTTGCTAGTCGGCAGAGTGGAAGGAGAACCCAATATCAGAGCAGTTGTTCAGATAAAAAATAATCTGGCACAGTTCGGACATCCCAAGGCATTTGAACTGATGGAACGTGGTTTTAAGTGGCTGGGAGATTATGAGATTACAGCAGATGAAGTACTTGGCGGTATTGCCCCAAAAGCAAATAAATTGGAACAGGCAAAGCAGATGCTTCGGGAGCTGGCAGAGACTTCTAATGCGGTACAGAGTAATGAGATTTTTGATATGGCTGACGAGCAGGGAATCTCAAAGAGGACACTGGAAAATGCCAAGAAGGAGCTTGGCATTAGGGCAAAGAAAATCAACAATTCATGGTACTGGGAATTGGACAGGATGAAGCTGATTTAAGGGAAGAACGCAACAACGCAGACTTTATAGAAATTGCGGAGAAGATTCTTGCAAGGTTGCAAAATTTATAGACCTTGCGTTGTTACGGTCTTGATGGAAAGGATGGATTGATAGATTGAAAAATGTGCAGATTTCTGAGGAACTATTTTTTGCACTCCTTAAATATCATTTATTGGAAATGGATGATGTTTTACCGGAGATTAAGAAAGGTTTGGAAGAAAAATTGGAAGCTATGGTCAGGCGGGATTTATATACAAAATACAAGACCGCTCCAACCGAGGAAGAAAGAGAAAAAGCAAGGCAGGAATATCTGAAAAAGGTGGGAATGCACTGGAGTTTCCGCTGGTGAATTTTTCCTTCAGTGTGTAGGACAGGAGCGTGACACGCTCCTGTAAATACGATTAAAGAGAAAGCAGTGTGAGGGAACAAATGGCAGGAACCGGACTTCTCTCACGAGCCCTCGGCGTTTGAGAGCGAAATACACCCATCGCACAAATCTTCGATTTGTACTCTGTGTATTTCGCCCTTGCAGGGGGCTGACATTCGCAATCTGCTATGCTACTTGCTCATGAACGCAGCTGCTTCGCAGTACAGCGAAAGAGCATCGCTGTATAAGCATTTACAATGCTTACCTGCGTTCAAATGCTGTCGCATTTGTGCCCCTGTCGGATACGGCAATGAGTTCGTAAACGGACACCTATGTGTCCACTCACGGTGGCATAATCGCCATCATTTTTCAAGGGGAGGGGGCAATGCCTATTGTAAGAAATTCATTTATACAGATGTCAAAACTGACAAATCTAAAAGGCAGGATTAACTATATTTCCAGTCACGCAAGGCAGGAAAATTTGTACGCAGTTTATGAAACAACTGACCGTAAATTTTGGACGGAGCTTGCTAAGTGCAATCAGGAGGAATTTAAGAAAAGCGGAACGGAAGAAACCTGCATTGAAGCGAGGGAGCTTATCATTGCACTGCCGGAAAGTTTTGTGGATTATGAGCCGGGCAAGCTGCTGAGATTTTTTACGGAACACTTCAAACAAAATTATGGCGTGGAGTGTATCGCTGCCCTGCACCACAACAAACGCAAGACGAATTATCATATCCATCTTGTCTTTTCGGAACGAAAGCTGCTTGATGATCCTGTGGTGAAGATTGCCACAAGGAACATGTTTTATGATGAAAACGGAAAGCATGTTCGCACCAAAAAAGAGATACTGGATGAAGACGGTCAGCTTCGAAGCGGTTGCAAAATCATACCTAACCGGACCGCATAAAGGTAAAGTTGCAAAGAAAGAAGCAAGAAGTAAAGGAACGAGAAAACAACAGACAGAGCCAGCATTTCTTGAGCGATAGAGGTGGCAGATAGGAAAATATATAATCATATTGACAAACAAGACCACAAGTGATAGTCTCTAAATAAGACCACTGCTTGTAGTCTGCTGGCTTTAGGAGGATACATATATGGATATTCAATTAGGTGTTATTGAGGCAAGATATGCAGATATGATTTGGGAGCATGAACCAGTTACTTCATCGGAACTGGTAAAGATGACGGCAGTGGAGTTTAACTGGAAGCGTACAACTGCACACAATGTTTTGAGAAGATTGATTGATAAGGGATTGTTTCAGAATGAAAACGGACTGGTAACAGCCGTAATATCCAGAGAGGATTTTTATGCTAGACAGAGCAGACAGTATGTAGAAGACACCTTTGCGGGTTCTCTTCCGGCATTTATTGCAGCATTTACGCAGGATGCAAAACTGACACCGAAAGAAGCTGAGGCAATTCGTAAGATGATTGACCAGGCGGAGGAAAAGTGAGTATGGGAGTAATTTTCTTAAATCTATTGAATATGAGCATCACAGCCAGTTGGTTGATTTTAGCAGTATTAGGTATTAGACTTTTATTCAGGAGAATACCTAAGTGGATTACCTGTTTATTATGGGGTGTGGTAGCAATCAGACTGATATTTCCGTTCTCCATAGAAAGTGTATTTAGTCTGCAACCAAGTGCAGAGCCTATCAGAACCAGTACCATGGTAGAGGGAGAACTGATACCTTATGTGCCGTCCGTAGACAGTAACATAGGTGTTGTAGAAAATACTGTAAATCCTTTATTGGCAGAAGCCTTTGCATATCAGGAAACAGAAAATGTGGCTCCATTACAGATAGCGACAGGAATCGCAGGAAGTGTCTGGTTGTGCGGAATGGTAGTACTTCTTATTTTTGCACTGGTGAGTATGATAAAATTACTTCTATGTGTAAGGGAAGCTGTGTGCTATAAAGAAAACATCTATATTTGGGATACAGTAAAGTCCCCCTTTATTTTGGGAATTATCAAGCCAAGGATTTATCTTTCTTCTGCTATAAATGAGGAGGAAATGGATTTCATTCTTGCACATGAAGGGGCGCATTTACGAAGAAAAGATCATTTATGGAAGCCTTTTGGATACCTGCTTTTGTGCATCTATTGGTTCAATCCTTTGTGCTGGATTGCCTATATTATGTTGTGCAAGGATATTGAACTGGCTTGTGATGAAAAAGTAATTAAGGATATGAGTTTTGGGGATAAGAAGGAGTATTCGAGAGTATTGTTGTCCTGTGCTACACAGAGACGTTTGGTTTCGGTATGTCCCTTGGCTTTTGGAGAAGTGGGAGTGAAGGAAAGAGTGAAAACCGTATTGAATTATAAGAGACCGGCATTTTGGATTACCATACTGGCTATTATAGTATGTATTATTGTTGCGATTTGCTTTCTGACGAATCCACAAAAAGAATACTCTGTTAGAATTACAATCCCGGCAAGTAGCACAGAAGAAATTGTTTATCAGGAAGATTTTTTCTACTCAGGTGAAGAAATATCTCCAACCAGTAATAAGATTACCATTTCTCTAAGTGAGGGGATGGGAGATACAGAAGTGGTATTAAAACCGATAGAAGTCAAGGAAGAGAATGTCTATGAACCGATCTATATTACCCACGGCATGCCTGTTAAATTGGATGTGGAGAAGGGTGCATGGTTTAAAATCGGCGTAAATATGCAGAATCCCACAGCAGAGGATATTGATGTTTATGTTACGGTTCGCGGTGTAGAGGTGAGAATTGAATCTAAAACAAAGGGTGAGAATGATTCCAATGGAGAAAGTGCTGAAGAGCAGAATTCAGTAACACCTCAGAATTTGGAAAGACCACAAGAACCGGATGCGAATGAGGACGAGGTCTATGAAGAATTGAACAGGGTGGTTAGTACCATTGGTTTGGAGAATGCTTATCCATGGAATAATACAGTAGAGTTTAAACCGAATGCGGATGTTCTCATTAAAATGGCAAGTGATGGGTCGGGTCGGTTTGAGATTTATGGTATTTTGAGTAAAAAATATGGAAGCTACGGGCTTTTGCTGAATGATTGGATAGGTGGAGAGCAGAATTGGAACTTTGCCCTTGTTCCCTGGTATTATTCAGGGAATCCTTCGGAACAGCCCATTTTAGGATCAGACGGGAAGGGAAGATACATTTTTGCATATGTGTATGATTACGATGATGTCCCATTGTGGCATGAGTGCGTTTTGGATTGTGGATATGATACCGGGCATATGGAGTTAATTCCCGAGAATGAATATCGTGCCATGTTGTTGGAAGAAGAGCAGACAGCATTACCTTTTGAAAGTCAAGGAGAAAATGGTAATAATCCAGAAGAAAAACCTATAGTCCAAACTGCTATGGTAGATACTTCTAAAGTTTTCAGTATTGTAGTGACAAACGGGAATACGGGAGAACAGATAACACTTACTGCAGAAACTTCTGCATATAATGATTTAATCAAACTCTATTCGCAGTTGGATTTTACAGCAGAATGTGCAGAAAATGCAAGGGTTGGTTATCAATATAGCATGAAACTGCAGGATGCAGAGGGAAATAAATTGCAGTCGGTAACGCCCTATAAGGATGGTTTGACAGTTGACAGCTTTTTTTATCAGTACGGTCTTGCAGACAATGGGGCAGATGCTTCGTTAAGACTAATGGAGTATTTGGAGCACATTTTCTATCCGGAGAAAACATCAATGGCAATGTCTTTCAACGAAGCTCCAGTGAATACTTTGCCGGATGTGACTATGACAATGATCAAATATAAAAATTATGAGGGAGATATTGAAATTATTAATGGAAGTGACAGTGAACTTCAAACAGGTGAATGGTTCTGCATTCAGAAGTGGGAGGAGGGATCTTGGCATCGGGTAGATGAACTGATAGATGGAATATGGAAAGAGGTTGCCTATCGTCTTCCGGCTGGAGAAACAGCAGTTTTGCAGACCAGTTGGAAAACGTTGTTTGGGGAATTGCCGCCCGGCAAGTACCGTATTATAAAAAAAGTATATGTAGAGGCGGCTGATAGAACGGATATACACTATCTGGCAGCAGAGTTTGAAATTAACAAAAGTAATTAGTTGTTTTGTATGAACTGGTGGCTTTTTGGTAAGCATTCTGTAAACTGATATTAAGTGCAAAATGTATATTAACTAGTCAGGAGCAAGTATTCCGGTGCCAAAACGGTGCCAAGAAACCATGCAAATAAAAATAGACCATGTAAAATCAACGAAACTATGCAGATTTCAGCCATAAAAAGCATAGAAAGTATGTTGAAAAATGCTATTCAGATAACGTGAAGGTGGTAGAACCGTTGGTTCAGGCCGTGTTGCTACAATCATCGAGTAATTAAATACTGATTGAGTATTAAATGACTTCATTGGCTCAGCCCTTTGTTTACAAGGGGTTGAGCCTTTTTATGTGCGTCCGGTGAAGCCGATGCATGGGCTTAAGTCATTCTCGTGGACTTGCTGTGGGCTTATTTTATCCTTTGGACTTATGACTTTGAACTTTGTGCCTTGTGGTTGTGGGTCCTTTTCCGGTTTATCTGAGGTTTCAGATGCACCGGCAGCTACTGTTTCCGACTTGTGCTGGTTCTGTATCATATCCACCACTTCCTGATGCTTATTCGGATATAGGTGGAAATAGGTGCTTAATGTGGTCTGCACCTTTTCGTGTCCTAACCGTTCCGAAATGAGCAGTGGAGCACAGCCTAAGTTGATAAGATAGCTGGCGTGGGAGTGGCGGATATCATGGATACGAATCTTTTTCACTCCGCTTTTCTTGCAAGCCCTTGCCATTGCATTATTGATATAAGATTTGGTGAAGGGGAAGATCCTGTCCGTATCTTTTAAATCATAAAGCTTTGACATATAATCTTTGACTTCGTTCATTACAAAGTCCGGTATGATGATGTTCCGGATACTCTTCGGTGTTTTGGGTGGTGTAACCACATCCTGCTTTTTCACACGTTGGAGACTATTGGTGATATCAAGAGTGTTCTTCTCAAAATCAAAATCTTTCGGTGTCAAAGCGAGGAATTCTCCAAATCGGATACCGGAGTAGTACAGTAGTGAAAACGAAACATGTGCTGTGGGATCATCTTCCATGGCTGCCAGTATCCGGTCAAATTCTTCCTTTGTCCAGAAATTCACCACAACTTCACGCTTACCCATTCTGCCCGCCTTGTGGCAGGGATTTTCTGCAAAGTTGAAGTAGTCCACTGCATAATTGAAAAGTGCGGCAATCATATTCTGCATCCTATCAAGGTAGGAGTTGGAATAATCCTTTGCAATCATTTCGTTCTGCCAGGCTCGGATGTCCTTGGGAGTAGAAAAAACGATATGACAGAGTGGGAAGAAAAAGCGGAATATTCCAAGTCGGAGTATCTGAAGGCAGATGAGCTTCTGGCGGATAAAAAGAAAGAAGTGGAGCAGGCACAAGGGGAACTTTCCAGAGTGACGGAGGAATTGGATGAAGCAACCCGTAAAAAGGAAATAGCAATGGATTTGTATCATACCATATCAACGGATTCGGAGAACACGGATTTGTTTGATAAGGTGGTAGATTTAACCTACGAGAATGAACAGCTCAGGAGCAAGATTCAGGTCTTGCAGGATAAGCTGGAAAAAGCCTATGAATTTATGAAGCAGTTCGTAATAGGCGGAAGTAACATGCTGGATGTGTTTCGGGAGCGAATTGGCGAAGTGAAGGAATGGGTACACAGGAAGGTTGCCGGAATGGGGCGGTAGGGGATGCCCCAAGTGGTGGAAGTGCTGCTTGGGGTGATGTTATATGCGTTTGGAATGAGTAAGTTATTTTATAGAGTGTTACATATAAAGTGGTTGTATCTACAAGTAAAAATTGGTTGACAAAAATGACTACTGATAGTAGACTATAAATAAAAGACTACACACAGTAGACAAGGGGGGTGATCATATGAGTGAAATAAGATTAGGAGCAGTAGAGTCCAAGTTTGCAGATATCATATGGAATAATGAACCATTGCGACCAGTAGAATTGGAGAAACTCGCGGAAGCTGAATTGAATTGGAAGCGGACGACTACTTTAACTATTTTAAAAAGGCTATGTGAGAGAGGAATTTTTCAAAACAAAGATCGAATTATTACTTCCTTAATCAGTAGAGAAGAGTTTTATGCTCTCCAAAGTGAAAAGTTTGTTAATGATACTTTTGAAGGTTCGTTACCGGCTTTTTTAACTGCATTCGGTTCCAGAAAGAAGTTATCGGATAAGGAAGTGGAAGAATTGAAAAAGGTGATAGATAGTATGAGGAGGTGAGTGGATGGATTGGTATGAATTATTACCGAAGATTTTGAATATGAGTCTTACAGCAAGCGTTATCATTGTTACGGTGATTATACTCAGAGTGTTGTTGAAACGGGCGCCCAAGGTATATTCCTATATGTTATGGTCGGTAGTATTGTTTCGTTTGCTTTGCCCTATCACCATAAATACTCCCTTATCGGTATTGGGTTTATTTGATCCCCCAATTGTGGAAACAACTGATAGTGTGAGTCAGATTACATATATTCCGACTAATATTGTTCATACAGGGAAGCCTGAAGTGACATTACCCGTTCCAGTATTGGATAATATGATAAATAATGTGTTGCCGCAAGGAGAGGAACAACTTGTGGCAGATCCTTTGGAGGCGCCTGTCAGTATTGCAACCTATATATGGCTGGCTGGAATCGTGGCTATGATAGGCGTTAGCATGATTTCTTGTGTTAAGTTACGAAAGAGTCTGGTTGGAGCAGTGCGGGTAAGGGGTAATATTTATGTTGCGGACTACATTACTACTCCTTTTGTACTTGGCATATTCAGACCGCATATCTATTTGTTATCTTCATTAAGCGAACAGGAACAGGAGTATATTCTAAAACATGAGCAATATCATATTCGCAGAGGGGACCATATTTTTAAATTGCTTGCCTATGTAGCCCTTTGCCTACACTGGTTTAATCCATTGGTTTGGCTGGCCTTTCTATTATTTAGCAAGGACATGGAAATGAGTTGTGATGAGGCGGTTGTCAAAAAACTTGGGGAAGATGTACGAGCAGATTATTCTGCTTCTTTACTGAATTTTGCAACAAATAATGCTATTATGTTTGGAATGCCACTTGCATTTGGTGAGGTGGATACCAAAGGACGCATCAAAAACTTGGCAGCGTGGAAGAAACCTACTTTTTGGGTTACCATAGGGGCAATTGTGATATGCATT
>DLZQ01000045.1:0-4744 GCA_003447295.1 Lachnospiraceae bacterium | reverse complement strand
CGGAACCTTTTGGTCATAGCTACAGGGTGGAAGAGATTTTCTTCATAGATGCCCGTTATTCCTCCGCAATCACACCGGAAACAGCGCCCAGATATCAGTTTACTTCAGATTATGCTATGTTTGTATCCGGAGACGTATTGGATGATAAAAGTACAACGGAGTGGGTGCAACAGTTGGGGAATTTTGAAGAGGTAGAGATTACAGCTGAAAATTTTGATAACCATTTTAATATGACAGGGTTCACTATTTCAAATGATACCTGGTCCAAATTCAGAAGTGAAATAAATAAGGCATGGCGGATAAATGCGGATAATAGTTTTTACTATTTTCTGCAGAACCAAGATGGCAGTGTATATCTGACTTACGGATATGATATAGATAATAGTACGAATATATTGGAGGAAGGCTCACACATCCGTTTCCTGTTTAGATTGGAACGTACAGATATTTTAAGTTGCAATGCCGTTAGTGCAGATTACAATGCTTATATTGAGCCTGCCTATTATTCAAGTAGCTATGAAGGGGAGTATGATGATTTATATTCCAATCCTATAAATAATTCCGGTAAGCTGATATTTACAGTGGATGGTGGTACAGATACGGATATTTTGGTTGTTAATGAGGAGTATCATAAATACACATCGGAAGAAGTAATTGTAGAAAGAGAAACTTATGAGCTGGAATGTAATCCACAGGGAAAGTTTGAGTTGGAGGTTTCTGTTCGAGGCGATGAACGTGATGAGGCAATCTATTCCATTTATGTTCGTGGAAAATCCGGATTCTATGTAATGAAGATAGATTTTCAGACAAGTGAAGGTACAGTGGAAATTGATAGGTCGGAAACGCCGGAAGTTGAAAATATAGTGGACAAGACGGATTTCTTAGATACAGCCATATTAAACGCTATTGTTGAACATACTGCATCCGATTATCCGGTTGGTGCCTATCATTGTGCCAGCTTTGTAGAGTTGCATAGGGAGGAATTATGCGGAGTGTCTATTGCTGGTGGGAATGTGTCGAAAGAGTTGATAACGGTATACGGAATGGCATTGGAACAGTCATTTTCTTATTCGGAAGGTAAGTTAAATCAAGTCGGTGGAAGTCATATGCCGGTGGTCATCACTTTTGAAGTGGCAGATAATACATATATGGTGACTGATTTTTGGGTTCCCGGAGATGGAAGTTATTATGTATCGGATATTAGGGACAAATTTCCGGATGAAATTGAAGAAGATGCTCTGGATACGCAGAAATATGTGGTGGCTCAAATACAAGAGTGTTATAGTAGAGCGGTTCAGTATTATCAGATAGATACAGAAGCCGTTATAGACGAATTATTTGATACAATTGAATCATCTCCGGCAACCTCATCGAATCCGGCAGATTATATTGATGCACATTCTCTGGAATATAGAGAGCTTACGTATTATGGACAATACAGTTTAAACTATATCTTTCATAAATTTATGGAAGGAGAGCAGAACGGATTGCGTGGTCAATTGATGAGGATACTTTTAGATGATTTGGCACCGGAAGCAAAGCTTCGATTATATGCAGAAACCGGACAAGAGTACTTTGATGAATGGGCAAAGGGTGCAGTGCAGGTATTGGAACAACATGATATGGATTGGATAAAAGAAAATCAACCCGCAATGTGGATTTATTTGCAGATGGTTGAGTAAAAGATGAAGAGAACAGCTTCGTTACAGTGTGACGAGGCTGTTTTTGTTAGTTGTGGTCGTTTTTTGTAGATGTTATAATTAGAAAGTATGAAATATAGAAGAAAACTACGATATAAAATGGAGAGTTTGGGATATAAATGGTAGGAATATATTTTAGTGGCACTGGCAATTCCAGATTTACTCCAAGAATGGGTTCATACAAGGTAGAGACATTATATATACATTTGAATCAGAAAAATACAGTCTAAATACAATGAGTGTGGAAAATCTCATCAGTCAAATATTTAGTACATAAATGATGTCCGAAAAAAGATGTGAATACTTCCGTATAATCAAACAGCTTCTGATAATATTTTGAAATGCAATTTTTGATAAAAGAAATATGTATGTTATAATGGAACATATAAGAAGTGAATAAAATACAGAAAAATCAGTGAAAAGGTAGAGAAATGGCAGAAAATGGCAGATAGAAGGCTTTTGACTTTAAGAAAAACAATAATGTTTTATATTTGTATATGGAACATTTTTTTATTGACCGGCTGTGCGAAGACTGAGATGGTGTCTGAGGACAATACAGTAACAAATGAAAATATTGTCAGCACCACAGGAACTATTGCAATTAAAACAGAAGTAATAGAAACAGAAGCAATAGAAACAGAATCAATAGAAACAGAAACGCAGGATGCAATCCAGCCATCTACCGACCAACCACCGGAAGCCGCGCCGGAGTACAAGATTATCATGGTAGGGGATATACTGCTTCACACTCCGGTGGAGGAAAGCTGTCTGCAGCCGGATGGAAGTTACGACTATGATTCTCTGTTTTCCCATACAAAAGAGGAGATTGCTGCAGCAGATCTTGCCCTGGTGAATCAGGAGGTGATCATAGGCGGTGCGGATCTTGGAATCTCCGGGTACCCCTGCTTCAATGCCGATTACAGTCTCTGCGATTCATTGGTGGGAGCAGGATTCGATGTCATTTGTCATGCCACAAACCATGCTATGGACAAGGGACGTACGGGGCTGGTAAATTGTGCAGAGTACTGGAGGGACGAATACCCACAGATCACTGTTCTTGGCATTCATGATACTGCGGATACCTCTACTTCCTGCGGCGCTGATCCGTCGATCATTGAGTTGGGTGACATACGGATTGCAGTCCTGAACTACACTTATGGAACCAACGGCATTTCGCTACCGGCGGATATGCCCTATGCGGTGGATCTGTTGAATGAGGAGCAGGTGGCAGCAGATATTCAGAGAGCAGAGGAACTGGCGGACTTCACCATTGTCTGTCCTCACTGGGGAACGGAATACCGGCTGACGCCCGATGCTTTCCAGGAGAAATGGACGAAGATATTTGCAGAAAACGGGGCGGATTTAATCCTGGGTACCCACCCGCATGTCATTGAACCCATAGAATGGGTGACAGATGAAGAGAGCGAGCATGAAATGCTGGTCTATTATTCCCTGGGCAATTTCGTGAACTGGACCTCCGGCACCGGAGAGGGAGTTGCTAACCGTATGGTAGGCGGCATGGCAGAGGTAACGATTACGAAGAATGATCATGGAGAGGTGGAGATCGCAGACTATGGAGTGAAACCTATGATCAGTCATGTGACTTCCGACCCCGAAGGCGTGACGACTTATTTTCTGGAGGATTATGATGCAGTGTTGGCAGAGGAAAATGAGATCGTTTCGCAGGATTCCAATTTTTCCAGAGAATACTGTGTCAATTTGTGTGATTCCGTATGGGGAGACCTGTGGAAGGCAGAGTAGACAAGCGGCATTGAGTCTGTTAAAATAAAAAAAGTTGTTGATGAAACAACAAAATGCGACCTATTTGGCAGAATAATCCGTAGGCATCAGAGTCGGGGGCTTTTGACCCCGACATCATTTTTATGCGCAAATTTATATCTCGATATGTTATACTAGAGCTGTGTAATGGGGTACGCAAACGAGAAGAGAGAAGGCAAAGGAGGAGTTACAATGAAACAACAGTTGGAACCGTTGTTTACGCCGTGGAAGATCGGAAGCTGCGAGATTAAGAACCGCATTGTTCTGACATCCATGGGTGGCACAAACCTGTTGGGATGGATGGAAGTGAACCATTTTGACAAGGATGGTGCGAAATTTATTCTGGAGGTAGCGAAAAATAACTGCGGTCTGGTGCTTCCGGGATGTCAGCCGGTATACAATCCCATGTACGGACAGTGGCTGTATAAGAAGAAAAAAATGTATGAGGATCTGGCAAAGTGGATGCCAGAGTTCCACAAGACGGGAGCAAAGCTGTTCGTCCAGCTGACGGCAGGTTTCGGCAGATCGTTTACCATCAGTGAAATGATGGAGACCCTGTACACGAATAAGGCATTGCGGGTACTGGCGAAGCCTTTTATGGATCTGGACAAGATTACAGCCGCACCCAGCCCGTCTCCGAACCGTTGGTCAGATAAAGTTCCTTCCAGGGAGATGACCGTGGAGGAGATTCAGGAGTTCATCACCGCATTCGGCAAGACTGCAAAATTATTAAAGGATGCCGGGGTGGACGGTGTGGAGATTCATGCGGTACATGAAGGCTATCTGCTGGATCAGTTTACTTTAAAATATGTGAATCAGCGAACCGATGAATATGGTGGATCTTTTGAGAACAGATATCGTTTTGCAGTAGAGATTGTAAAAGAGATTAAAAAAGTCTGCGGACAGGATTTCCCTGTGTCTCTTCGGTACAGCGTGGAATCCAAGACCAAGGGGTTCCGTGAGGGAGCACTTCCAGGAGAAAGCTTCACAGAAGCAGGCCGTGATATGGCAGAATCCGAAAAAGCAGCGAAGTATCTGCAGGATGCCGGTTACGATATGTTAAACTGCGATAACGGTACTTATGATGCCTGGTACTGGGCACATCCCCCTATCTATATGCCGGAAAACTGCAATCTGGAGGATGTGGCGCATATCCGCAAATTCGTGGATATCCCTGTGGTATGCGCCGGACGTATGGATCCGGAGACGGCTGCGGCTGCTATTGCAGACGGAAGAATCGACGGTGCCGGATTCGCCAGACAGTT
>DLZQ01000053.1 GCA_003447295.1 Lachnospiraceae bacterium | reverse complement strand
CCTGCGATCATACGAAGAGTGGTGGACTTACCACATCCGGAAGGACCTACGAAAATGATGAACTCCTGATCTGCGATCTCAAGGTTGAAATCCTTAACAGCTTCAAAACCGTTAGGATATACTTTGCAGACATTCTTTAAAGATAAACTTGCCATTTGAAAATACTCCTTTCATATTTACAATGTTACTTTCTCTCATTGTGAAACGATATGTCTCGTTTGAATCTGAAATCAGTATATCGAAATTCACAAAAATGTGCCATACCACTATTTCACAAAGATTTTGAATCATATTGTATGAATTGCTTATAAACTTTTCTTTTTTTGAAAATGCTTGTCAGATTGAACAAATCTGTTTCTATTTCTTGGACATTTTCCACAAGTGGACCTCTACGTTGTCTCTTTTTCCGGCTTTTTGTAGAACGTAAGCTGATTCTTGCCATGTCTTTTTGACACATATAACGCATTATCCGCGGATTTGTACAGATTTTCAAAGGTTCTGCCGTCTCCGGGGAACACTGCTGCTCCCACGCTGGCTGTAACAGAATACTTCACATATTCTCCGACTTCAAACTGGTGGAAAAACTGCTCGATCTTCTTCCCTTCCCGTTCGATCATGGTAATATCACGGATGTCCTTGAGAAATACCATGAACTCATCACCACCGGTACGGCCCACAATATCCGTTGCACGGAACATGGACTGCAGGCGCACTGCCAGGTTCCGGAGTACTTCATCTCCGAAGGCATGTCCCATGGTGTCGTTGATCTTCTTGAAATTATCTACATCCAAAACAAACAATACCCCCTGCTTATCCTGATATTGCTCCATATATTCACGGATCTTACGCTCTGTGGCCATCTTGTTGTTCAGATCGGTCAGCAGATCGGTATCTGCCTTGTCCTCCAGGACTTTACTGTGTTCCGAGGCCTTTATGCGTACCAGTACATTGATCACCGTGATCACAATCAGGGCTGCTGCGATCGATATGCTGATCTTGACGATCAGATCCACGATAGGTTCGCGGAAGGACTGCCGGATACCGGACAGATAGGATTCATCAATGCCTACCACCAGATTCCATTCTGTGTCCGCAATGGGGAAATGACAGAGAATCTTACCTACGCCATTCTCATTGACATGCAGTATCCCATTGTCGCCCTTCTGCTGTTGTCTGTCAAACAGTGTCCAGCTTCCAAGGCTCTCCGCTATCCCCTTTAAGGAATTCCAGAAATCGTTTTTAAGAATAGTGGTCTGATCTGTGGCACCATAGCTTGCCATAATACTACCGTTACGATTGACCAGAGAGAAAAATGCCTTATCTCCGTATACGGAATTCTCAAAGAAATCTGACATCTCTGCCGGCTCCATATAACTGAGCAGGTATCCGTTCACATTTCCGGGATTTGTAATAGGGCATACATAGATGAAGGCTGACTGTCCGTTGATCCCATCCGTTTTGGTAAATAGATAATGTGGTGTTTCGCCAAGGATACTGTCATAATAATTCAGCTCTGTCATATCGATCTGTCGTCTGTCATTCAGAAAGCCCGTACCGTTGGTTGCGCAGTATACAACCATGTATGCATCACTGGCCTTCATCAGTGTATCCAGCTTCTCATTCAGAAACGCATCACTTCTGTCCGGGCGGCTCGCCATGATCGACGCAACCGCATCCGTGATATTTTCCAAAGCTTTCAGCCTATCCTCTACCCCGGCAGCATAATAAAGTCCGATTTGTTCTGCCTGATCGTCCACAACTGTCTGTATTGCTGTGTCCATCTTATTATCAAAGTCATATATGCTCAGGACCAGTGCGACGACTAACAATACACATGGCAGAACCCATTGAAGGAAATTTTCCCATATTTTTCTCTTCTGCATATTCTGAACACCTCTTATCTGCTGTCTTTAGAGCCTCCGCCATCAGGCCCCGGCCCGGCAGGCAACCTTGCTACTTATCCTCTATCTTAATGCTTTCATCGATCTCATCATGAAATACTCTTTCATCCTCTTCCGGTGATACTTCCGGTGACGGCTCCTGTTCTGACAGAAGCTGGTCTTCCAGTTTTTGGAAAAACTTATTATACAGCATTGCGGACGCATATGCCGGCAGAGAAAAGCCAAACAGGAAGATGATCGGTATCAGTCGTAAAGACACCAAATATATGATCAGCGGGAAAAATGCCATCACAAACATCACAACTGTCTTGGGTAGCTGCAGAATGCTCATAATAAAAGCATTTCTGATGGTTCCCATGATCGTATTGTCAAATTTGGCAAGTACCGGGAATACATACAGTGCCGTACAGATCACAAGTACTGCCGCAGCCATGATCAGAATCACCAGTACACTGCTGAACTGTATTCCGGATTTGGTAATAATGTAATAATCTCCACCCAGTACTGCTGCTATCAGCAGGATCAGCAGCCAGATCAGAGTAGCCTGGCGGAAATTAGTCTTAAATGATTTGAAAAAGCTTCTGGTAATATAACTTTCCTCATTACGCACGATCTTCAGTGCCACATAATGCATGGAGGTAAATGCCGCTCCTGCGGTAATAATGGGAATACAGCAGATCAAAGTCAGAATATTCAGCCACATCAGGTCTGCCATTTTATTGAGTACATTCATTAACGGGCTGTCCAAGTCAAAAATCTTCATTTACGTCA
>DLZQ01000051.1:3564-5967 GCA_003447295.1 Lachnospiraceae bacterium | reverse complement strand
CATGTGCTGGCGCAGCGCTCCAGGGAGCATGAGACCAGAGCCATGCTGGACGGACAGATCCATGACATCGGTAAGGTGGGAGAGACCATTTCCCAGGTGAAGGAGCAGCTGGAAGAGGATCTGGGAAGAGAACTTACAGAAGTGTGTATCGCAGCCGCAGGTCGTGTGCTGCGCACTGTTACCACCTATGTGGAGCACAGCTTTGAGAGCGACCGGGAGATCACGCAGGAGGATGTGTATTCCCTGTGTACCATGGGTGTGGAAAAAGCATACGAGGAATTCCAAAACAGCAACACCGATACGGATATGAAGTTCTATTGCGTCGGTTATACTGCCATGCGTTATTATATGAACGGTTATCAGATGGGCAATCTGGAAGGACACAAGGCGAAAACCATAGCGGTGGATCTGATCGCAACCTTTTTGCCGGATGATGTGGTGGACGGTCTGTACAAGGCTGTGGAACTGGCGGGCCTGCATGTGGCGAATCTGACATTGGAGCCTATTGCGGCGATCCAGGTGGCAATTCCGGAGAAATTCCGTATGTTAAACATGGCACTGGTGGATGTGGGTGCGGGCACCAGCGATATTTCCATTACCAAAGAGGGAACGATCACGGCTTACGGCATGATCCCTGTAGCCGGTGACAGCCTGACGGATATTCTGGTGCAGCACTGTCTCGTGGAATTCGAGATGGCAGAGCAGATCAAGAGAAAATGCCGGACCCAGGAGACTATCGAATACGAAGACATCATGGGCCTGCCCCAGACGATCAAAGCGGACGAAGTGCTGGAACTGTTGGATTCCGAGATTGAACGGATGACGCAGCTGGTATCCGATACGATCAAGGAACTAAACGGTGACAAGCCGGTCAGTGCGGTGTTTGTCGTAGGCGGTGGCGGTATGGTACCCGGCTATACGGAGAAACTCGCAGAGAAACTGGGTATTGTGAAAGAGCGTGTGGCGATCCGCGGACAGGAAGTCATGCAGTCCATCGTATTTGAACTGGAAAATGCCAGAAAAGATGCCATGATGGTGACCCCCATCGGTATCTGTTTAAGCTATTATGTGCAGAGCAATAATTTTATCTTCGTGGAATTCAACGGAGAGCGGGTAAAGCTCTATGATAACGGAAAATTGTCAGTGACGGATGCCGCCATGCAGATGCAGTTCCCCAACGATCAGCTGTTCCCCAGAAAAGGAGAAGCCCTGCTGTTTACGATCAATGGCAAAACACGGATGGTGCGGGGCGAGCAGGGAGAGGCAGCAGTGATCCGGGTCAACGGGAACGAAGCGGACATGTATACTCAGGTACATAACGGAGACCGTATCGTGGTCACTCCTTCCACCGAAGGAGAACCGGCAGTACTGGAGATTGGAAAGCTTCCGGAACTGGGCGATGCCCTGCGGGTCTATGTGAACGGCAGACAGATCAGCCTGCCCAAGACAGCAGAGGTCAATGGACACAGAGAGAATGAATTTTACCGGATCAGACCAAACGACGATATACGGATTCAGAATTCCTATACGGTAAAAGAGATTGCGGAATTTCTGGATGTACCTCTGGGTGAGGATATTAAAGTCAACGACACAGCGGCACGACCGGATACCAGAGTTTACGAGCATTTCACCGTAAGCTGGAATATGGAGAAGGCGCTTGCACAAGGAACTTATGCGGATCTGCCGGATGCGGACATGGAAGAGAATGCTCATGGAGAAGAGTCTGTGATGCAGAAGGCAGAGACTGTGGCAGGAGAAGCAGGAAAGAAGCAGGAAACAGAGAATGCGCGTGAAGGAGTATCCCTGATACAGAAGGCAGAGACTGTGGCAGGAGAAGCAGGAAAGGATCAGGAAACACAGACTGCGGCAGCAGATAGAACAGATGATGTGACGACACAGCTTCCGCATCCCCTGACTGTGATCGTAAACCATACTCCCATCACCATGCAGGGGAAGGCTTCCTACGTATTTGTGGACGTATTTGACTATATTGATTTTGACCTGGGAACTTCCGCATCCGCAGGCAGATCCATCGTGACGAACTTAAACGGTCGACCGGCACAGTACATGGAACCTCTGTCAGAAGGAGATGTGATCGAGATCTACTGGAAAAATATGAGATAAAAGATGCAAGACAAAAGATATTAAGATTAAAGATATGTGCTAAGAAATAACAGCTATAAAATAGAAAAGAGATTAAGAAGTTATGAGATTATGTAGTATTGCCAGCGGCAGCAGCGGCAACTGTATTTATGTAGGATCGGAAGCCACGCATCTGCTGGTGGATGTGGGAATCAGTGGGAAAAAGGCGGAAGCAGGACTGAACAGTCTGGGACTGACCGGCCGAGATTTAGACGGTATCCTGGTGACCCACGAACATATGGATCATGTGGCTGGTTTAGG
>DLZQ01000051.1:1156-3276 GCA_003447295.1 Lachnospiraceae bacterium | reverse complement strand
GAAGATGTGAAACTGACCATCAAGGATCTGACCGTGAATCCCATGAAGATCTCCCACGATGCGGCACAGCCTGTGGGGTATCGCATTGCATATGGGAATAAAAAAGTCGGAATCTGTACGGATCTGGGCGTGTATAACGATTACACCGTAGAGTGCCTGAAGGGAATGGATGCGCTGCTCATAGAAGCCAATCACGATGTGAAGATGCTGCAGGTAGGTCCTTATCCTTATTATTTAAAACAGAGAATCTTAGGGGAGAGAGGGCACCTGTCCAATGAGAATTCCGGAAAGCTCCTTTGTCGTATTTTACATGATAAGTTACAGGCTATTGTGTTAGGGCATTTGAGCAAGGAAAACAATCTTCCTGAGCTGGCCTATGAGGCGGTCCGTATGGAGATCACCATGGGAGAGAATCCTTACCGGGCGGAGGACTTCCGGATGATGGTGGCGGACAGAAGTAATGTATCACCGGTCATCAATATTGCTTAACTACGTTTCAGCCCGCACCATTCGCAAAGTCGCGTTAGAATGCTTTTACGTCGCTTCGTGATTAACTTTGCTCATAGATTGGCGCTTAGTGCATGAACGTATTCGTTCACAAAATCGTGAAAGCTTGATTTGTGCGTCCGATATGCCCATAGGCGGAACTTAAGGTTGCAAAATGTAACAAAGTGTAGTTTAATAGATAAAAATATAGATAGAAATAATAGCATGAAATCATGCGGAAAATGAGGGCGATTATGAAAAAAACAATTATTACGGTAGTTGGTAAGGACACAGTAGGCATTATCGCAAAGGTATGTACCTATCTTGCGGAGAACGGCATCAATATTCTGGATATTTCTCAGACCATCGTGCAGGGATATTTCAATATGATGATGATCGTTGACACCAATCAGATGCAGAAGACTTTTGGTGACATGGCAGATGAACTGGCTGCTCTCGGAGAAGAGATCGGCGTAGTGATCAAATGTCAGAAGGAAGAGATTTTTGATAAGATGCATCGTATCTGATGCCCCACGATAAATAATAAAGACCCGAAGGGCAGAAGGAGCCGTAATGATCAATTTATATGAAGTAACAGAGACCAACAAAATGATCGAGGAAGAGAACCTGGATGTGCGTACTATCACACTGGGAATCAGTCTGTTAGACTGTATCGATTCCGATCTGGATAGATTAAACGAGAAAATTTACAATAAAATTTACGAAGCAGCCAAGGATCTGGTGAAGACCGGAGAGGAGATCTCCAGAGAATTTGGTATTCCTATTGTAAATAAGAGAATTTCCGTAACACCCATCGCGCTGATCGGCGGCGCCGCATGCCACACCATCGAGGATTTTGCAAGTATTGCAAAGACTCTGGATAAAGTAGCACATGAAGTGGGAGTGAATTTCCTTGGCGGATATTCTGCACTGGTAAGTAAGGGCATGACTCCGGCAGACGAACTGCTGATCCGTTCCATTCCTCTGGCGCTGTCCAACACAGAGCGTGTGTGCAGCTCCGTGAACCTGGGCTCCACCAAGACAGGCATCAATATGGATGCGGTCAAGCTCATGGGAGAGATGGTGAAGGAGACCGCCGAGTACACCAAGGAAGATGATTCCCTGGGCTGTGCAAAGCTGGTTGTATTCTGTAACGCACCGGATGACAACCCTTTTATGGCAGGTGCATTCCATGGCGTGACCGAAGCGGACAAGATCATCAATGTCGGTGTGAGCGGGCCCGGTGTTGTCAAGACTGCATTAGAGAAGGTACGCGGAGAAAATTTTGAGGTTCTCTGTGAGACCATTAAAAAGACTGCTTTCAAGGTAACCCGTGTGGGACAGCTGGTAGCACAGGAAGCATCCCGGATGTTAAATGTTCCTTTTGGGATTGTGGATCTGTCCCTGGCACCGACCCCGGCTATCGGCGACAGTGTAGCGGATATTTTATGTGAGATCGGTCTGGAGCATGCAGGAGCACCCGGAACCACCGCAGCGCTTGCTCTGTTGAATGATCAGGTGAAAAAGGGAGGTGTTATGGCATCCTCTTATGTCGGCGGATTAAGCGGAGCGTTCATTCCCGTCAGCGAAGATCAGGGAATGATCGATGCTGTCAATGCCGGAGCCCTCACCAT
>DLZQ01000051.1:0-852 GCA_003447295.1 Lachnospiraceae bacterium | reverse complement strand
AAGGCAACCACCATCTCCGGTATCATTGCGGATGAGATGGCCATCGGTATGGTGAACCAGAAGACAACCGCCGTGAGAATCATCCCCGTCATCGGAAAAGGAGTGGGAGAGACCGTAGAATTCGGAGGCCTGCTGGGTTATGCACCGATCATGCCCGTGAATACCTTCTCCTGTGATGCTTTCGTCAATCGTGGCGGACGCATCCCTGCCCCCATCCATAGCTTTAAGAACTAAATTGAGAGTTAATTAAATAATCCCGTAGCCCTTGGCAGGGTATAAGAAACGCGACACGCTCGCGCTCTGTCGCAGAGCGTAACGGTACATAAGCGAGGAAAGTACCCTCGCTAAGTACCGACGTCTGCTTACGGTCTGCTTATTCTTATACCCAGCCGGGGCTACTGATTTCTTGAAAAGCTTCATGGGTCTATAGTGAAAAATTTGCCTTCCGGATACTCAATTTCTTCAAAATAAGTATCTCAGAGCCAGTTTTTTTCCTATAGACCCATATTCAGCTTTTTATGCGTTATTTGCAGCAAATTTAGTATCTCACAACTCAGTTTTTCTGCATAGACCCAAAACACAGAACGCCCACGGTGGACGGAATGTCATGCCGCGATGTCTGTCGGAGGGTGTTGATATTTTCTTGAAAAGTGTTAAAAGACAGGGGGAAAGCGGACACGATGTCCGCGTCAGCCGATCCGCGCCATGGATGGCGCGTGTAGGCGACCCCGTCATGATGAGAACCACTGTATCACTTTTCATTAGAAAATTCACACCCGGAGACGTGACATCAAGGCGTGATGTTCCGTTCACCGTGGGCGTTCGTGGAGTTTACGGCAACCCTACGTTACG
>DLZQ01000043.1:19099-24239 GCA_003447295.1 Lachnospiraceae bacterium | reverse complement strand
CTTCTGTCACGCCCCGGCTTTGCAACTTCCTCGGGGCTTATCCTGGCTTTTTCTTCTGTCACGCCCCGCCTCTGCGGCTTCCCCAGGGCTTATCCTGACTTTTTCTTCTGTCACGCCCCGACCTCTCAATTCCTGCAGCACTTATTTCCCACTCAGATACCCATGCAGGCGATTTCCATGAGAACCGACAGTCACTGTCAGGGCTCCGTAGTCCATGGTCCCATACCAGGGAACCCGGGCGTCCTCTAAGCGCTGCAGAGTCTCAGCATGGGGATGTCCATAGGAATTGTTGCGGCCACAGGATATGATCGCTATGGCAGGACTGGCGGTGGCAAGGAACTCGGTGCCGGTGGAATATCCGGAGCCGTGATGAGCCACTTTTAGTATATCTACCCTGAACTCCCTCTGTCCACGCTGTTCCTGCAATCTCCGGGATTCCTGCAGTGACTGTGGTTGCTGTAACGCCTGTAATTCCTGCATCAATTGCCGTTCACCTTCTCCTTCCACATCCCCAGTCAGGAGTATGTTTATCTTCCCATCGTTCATTCTGAAATCCTTCCTTTCACCGTTACCAGCAAAACTACCGTTGCCAGCAAAATTACCATTTTCACCGGAACCTTCCATGGCAGATCCCTCACTCGCGTCCTTGGCTTGCCTGTCGGCTATTGCTTTTCTGTCGGCTATTGCTTTTCTGTCGGCTATTGCTTTTCTGTCGTCTATTGCTTCCTGCTTTATCTTCTTCGCAAATACCTCCACATAGAAGCATTCCGAATAGGCATTGGCATCTGCAAGGGTCGTATTCTCCTCCGGGTGCAGACACAACAACCTAAGTTGACTGTCTCTGATCTCATCGCCGCATTTTATGTAACTCACCGGTACTTCTGCCACTTCCGCCGCAGCCAGCAACGTGACAAAAGACTCTGTACGCTTTCCTTCCGCAATCGCCGGTAGGAATAGCTGCTCTACGACTATCCCCCAGTCCGCACCATTCTCCAGCAATTCGATTACACCATTCATGTGATCTTCATCAGGATGGGATACGAACACGCCACGGAGGGATCGGATCCCACGGCTCTTGAGATAAGGCTTCAGCACATATTCCCCGATGTTCTTCCGGCTGGTGCTGCCACAGTCGAAAAGATAGGCTCCCTGCCCGGTCTCCACCACGATGCCGTCGCCCTGCCCCACGTCCAGGAAAGTCACGCGACTCCAACAATCAAAATTTCCTGTGAGCAAACCAATCAATAATCCTAAGATCATCACGACTGCTATCAAGTGCGGGACTCTGTTCATATATGTCATCGCTCCCTGCCATGCACACCGAAATTTTGCCAACGCATTCTGCACTCCCGTGGGACATATTCCAAAACGTCTGTCAGAATGTTGTATCATCTCTCCGTTGCAATCCTTTTTTCTATTCCTGATACTTTCATCCGCTCCTCTCGTTATAAGACACCAGAGAGTTCTCGCAAAATGCAGCCTGTCTCCCGGAACATTTTTCTCCCCATATGTTCCCCGTCTCTTCCATGCTCCTCTCATTTTAAGACACCATGGGGTTCTCGCAAAATGCAGCCTGTCTCTCGGAACATTTTTCTCCCCATATGTTCCCCGCTTCTTCCATGCTTCCACATATTCTCTGCCGAAGACCAGCAGAAATATCCCGACATAATAACAAATGATCTGCCATACTTCAGGGCGCCCCACACACCATATTGCTCCCGGTAGTTGGGCGAACCGCCCGCAGATCCATTCATACCACCACAAAATCAGACAATCCACTGTTCCGACCAGTCCAAGTCCCGGAATCAACGACAGGATTCCTCCCGCCACTACCACACTCATAAATGGCAGCACCAACAGATTCAACAACACCGAATAGACCGGGATCTCATAGAAAAACCATAACTGTACGGGCAGTGTAAACAGGATGACTCCCACGCTGGCGGCAAAGCCTCCTTTGACCGCCGACACTATACGTTGAATTCCTTCATACGCCACCTTCCTCCAGCCTTCCCGGTACTTGTTTCTCTCATAGGCAGAATCACCAAAAATATCTGCCACAGTCCGAAGCCATACCGGCCATACCGATATCCCCTTGACTTCTAATTCCGCATCTGCATCCCTTTCCCTGCCGTCCCCGGAAAGCACCGGTGTCAGAATACAGATCCCCAGCACCGCTCCGAAGGACATTAAAAAGCTCACATCACAAAGCCTCTCCGGTTCCTGTAAGACGAGCAATAGTGCCATCAGTCCCAGACCTGTCAGCATGTCATAAGTCCTGCCCACAAATATCCCGAGCATCTGCAACAGATACATTCCGATGGCACGGCTGACGGACACACTCATGCCCACCATCACACCATACATAAGAAGTAGCATTGCACCACCCACTGCTGCCGCCCTGACAGGTAACCCCAGTCTCTTAAGCAACCGGTATACCCCCATTCCAAGCAAAGTAATATGTAATCCCGAAATACTTAATATATGGGCAATTCCGTTTTTCTGATACAGCGCCTTTACCTCCGCATCCAGTTCCTCCTTCTCCCCAAGCAGCAATGTCTGCATAACGGAGGCTTCTTTTGCAGGAAAAACTTCTGCCAGCCTGTCATGCAATACAAGACGGCATTGATACAGCAGCTCTCTCAGACAACTATACGTCTCCCCAACTGCCAGAATCTGTGACTTTCGCACTCTGCCGCCAATATCTTTCGCCGCATAGTAACGCTGCACATCAAATTCACCGGGATTCGTTGCCGTGGCAAAATGCGAAAATGTCCCCTCCAGGATAATCTGCTGCCCGATCTTAAGGCTTGCCTCTTCTCCGGTCACAGCACCTGCAGTGATCATTGCCGTTTTCATATTGTCCAGTTCACATTGTAATTTTCCAGAATAGGAATAGGTCTGATCCTCGTGGATCAAAGAAATACATTGCAGAATAATTACTTCAGAAGTTCTCGTGTCTATCCGTCCCGTGATTCTCACCGGACTTCCGTCAGGCGGCAGCACGGCGTCTCCGCCGGTGCCTGCGCCTGTCAGTATTTTCATTATAGTGATCACTGTCACGAGACACAAACACGCCATAAAAAGCGGTCGTCTCATTAAATTCCTTTCTGCAAACGTCTTACACGCCTGCACCACAGAGCGGACTGTCTCTGCGATAAAATGCAAAGCACTCCATATCCGTATATATTTACTGTTCCAAAGTTGTTACATAATCCAGGTTTCTCTCAAAAGTGGAATTACTGAAGGTAGTCGGCACTTCGCCATTGACCAGGATCTGTACTTTATTGATATTATCCAGTTCTACCAGAGAATTCACGATAGCGTAAACTGCCACTTCCGTAGATACGTTATTTACCACCGTCAGGAAATTCGAATCCAGATTCACATAACAGATGCCGTCCTTAGTAAGGATATTGACGATCTTCGTCTCCGGATTGATCACCGGATATAAGCCCTCGATCTGTCCGCTGGGACCGGTGATCAGTTCTTCCACAACAAAACGCTCCAGGGGCGTGTTGGTGGAATAATGCTTTTCTCTGTATGCAGCGATCAGTTTGTCACCGTCCGCATTGGCAAAATACAGTTTTACCTTCACCAGTTCATAGGTATTGATCTCGTTACCGTCATTATTGATAAACTGATCGGCATTCATCCAGCCTACCAGTTCCCCGGCATTATCGTACAGCTGACTATCCTCTACGGTAATGCCCACATACTTCACATTGGGCAGCTGCGTAAGCGTTCTTACGATGGCTGCGCGCACCAGCACCTCCGTGGTGGGAGACAGTTCTGAATACGCCTTATTAACGTTGATCAGAAGTTTTCCGTCCTCCACTTCATAATCCAGAACCTGGAATCCCATATCCAAAGGTGCCTTATATTCCAGCTTTTCCGGAGTTGTGGATAGATACCTCATGGTCTCATCCACCTGTTCTTCCGGTGTCTTGGTGTTCAGATATTGTTCATGTAACTCAACCTTCGTCTCCGCTGTATTGATATAATACATGGACATTTTCTTCCCGGTCTGGGGTTCTGTCTTACCACATCCGGTCAACAAAAACGACAACAGCAATATTCCTGTCATCATATAACTTATTATTTTCTTCATAGTCACAGTCCTTCTAAGACGCTATATACATTAGCGGAATCTTCACCAGGAAGCAGGATCCCTGTCCTTCTGTGCTGGTCACCGTGAGGGATCCCTTGTGCATCAGCACAGCACTCTTGGTGATCGCCAGCCCCAGTCCGGTTCCTCCGATCTCTCTGGAATGGGACTTGTCCACGCGATAAAATCGTTCGCAGATGTGTGCCAGGGATTCCTCCGGAATGCCAATACCGGAATCGCTGACTTCAAAAGTAAAATACTGGTGATCCGCATCCAGTACCACCTTTATCCAGCCATGATCCTTGTTGTATTTGATAGCATTTTCCACCAGATTCGTCATGATCAGGGTCATCTTGACTTCATCAACCTCCGCCACTACGGGGCGAACACTCTCAAATACGACTTCCACATCTTTTTTTCTGGCGATAGGGCGCAGTCTCTTCAGGATCAGTTCTGTCAGATCATTGATATTTAGTGATACAATGTTCAGATCCTGCACCTTCTTGTCCATTTTTACCAAAGCCAGCAGATCTGTGATGATCTGATTCTCTCTGTCGATTTCTGTGGCAATATCCTCCATGAACTCACGATACAGTTCCGCCGGGGCATCTTCCTGTGCCAGCAGGGAATCTGCCAGAACTTTTATAGATGTCATGGGAGTTTTCAGTTCATGGGACACGTTTGCCACGAACTCCTGTCTGGAATCATCCAGTGCCTTCATTCGTTTTAACAGTTGGTTAAACGCATCTACAATATGTACGGTCTCCACATAATCCGGGACTGATATGGTCTCATCGCTGAAGCCTTCCCGTACCGCATTAATCGCCTGGGTAACCCGGTTGAACGGCTTCGTCAGCGCCTGGGACAACACGATTGCCAGTGCCAGGATCGCCACGATCATGATCACTTCCATGATATATGCCTTACGGTTCAACACTTCCTTGGCATTTACAATACTGTCATTGGAAATACTGGTCAGCATGACACCACGGATTGCATCGGGATTTCTTTTGCCGTTCTCATCCGTGGTAT
>DLZQ01000043.1:0-18857 GCA_003447295.1 Lachnospiraceae bacterium | reverse complement strand
GTGGTATCCATGATGGGAGTCGTCATCTCTATGTAACCGTGCTCCGGGTCGTAGTGAGAGACATTTTCCCCCTGAAAACACTTAATGACTTCCTCGGAAATGATCGTCTTCCCTTCACTGATGCCGTAGGTATCCTTCTCAACCTTGAAGTTCTTGTTAATGATCATCACACGGCCTTCGTACAGATTGGACAGCATCTCCAGCTCCGCGTTGATGACTTCTCTGGAATTGCCGGTATCCTCTCTGACACCGTGGCTGCTCAAATAATTGTTGCTGACCAGGTGGTTTGCCAGGATCATCAGCTGGTTCTGCACCACGGTGATCCGCTGTTCCACTGCCATATCCTCATAATTATTCACAATGCCGTGACGCATGGCAATGCAGGGCACGAGACCGATCAACAGGATCAACAGGAAAATACGGGCACGAAGGCTTCGAAGTTCAATCATGCTCTCTATTTTTTCCCATATAGTTATGAATCGTTCTTTATTCCATTTCTTCACAATATAAAAACCTCAGTTCGTTCACTCCGCTCATGGACAGAATGCTTTGCCTGCAAGCAGTCACGCTCATCCGACTCCATGACATGATATACGATTTCTTCGTGCTTCGCACTCTCGAAATCGTAACGCCCATTCGCATTCCGGACTATCGTCCTCCTTGCTCATGTTCGTTCACTCCGCTCATGGACAGAATGCTTTGCCTGCAAGCAGTCACGCTCATCCCACTCCTTGACATGATATACGATTTCTTCGTGCTTCGCACTCTCGAAATCGTAACGCCCATTCGCATTCCGGACTTTCGTCCTCCTTGCTCATGTTCGTTCACTCCGCTCATGGACAGAATGCTTTGCCTGCAAGCAGTCACGCATTCTGTCCATGGCTGAGTTTATCATTAAAGTAGTAGCCGACGCCCCACTTGGTATGGACATACCTGGGTTCGCTGGGACTCAATTCGATCTTCTCGCGCAGTCTCCGGATATGTACATCCACGGTACGCACGTCTCCGGGATAGTCCGTGCCCCACACAAGTTTTAACAGATTCTCTCTGCTGTATACCTTGTCCGGATTCAGCATCAGAAGCTCCAGTACTTCGAATTCTTTGGCCGTCAGACCGATCTCTCTTCCCTGGATGTAGGCTCTTCTGCCCTCACGATCCAGCTTCAGATCGCCACTCTCTAAGATAACGGTATTCTCCGCAGTTCCCTTCTTCGGCTCCATGCGGCGGAAGATTGCTTTGATTCTCGCCTTTACTTCCAGTATATTGAAAGGTTTCGTTATGTAATCGTCGGCACCGTATTCCAGCCCCAGGATCTTATCCATATCGTCTCCCTTGGCGGTCAGCATGATCACCGGCACATTGGAAAATTCGCGGATCTGCTGGCAGACCTCGAAACCAGTCAGCTTCGGTAACATGACATCCAGCAATATAATGTCATATTCCTTATTACGCGCCATCTGCAAGGCTTCCTCTCCGTCATAGGCACAGTCCACTTCCATATTGTCCTGCTCCAGGCTGAAACGGATTCCCTTCACGATCAGCTTCTCATCATCCACTACCAGCACTTTCTTGCCTGCCATCTTCCTTAACCTCTCTATCTTACTTTTCTCTTCCCGGTGCTATACACTCTCACTGCACCGTAATTTTATCACATAACTTATCATAGGCATTCTGTTTGATCCCGGATACCTTCATAATATCTTCTTTGGTCTGAAAACTACCGTTTTTCTCCCGGTAACGCACAATGTCCGCTGCCCTGGAAGCTCCGATTCCGGGAAGGGTACACAATTCCTCCTCGGATGCCGTATTGATATTCACCAGTCCATCTTCCGCCGCTTTTGCCGCAGTCTCCAGACTCTCCGCTTCCTCTGTCGTGGGAAAATACAACTTCTGTCCATCCGTCACCGTCTCCGCCAGATTCACATAAAAGGGATCCGCCTCCTGTGTCATACCGCCCGCCAGGCGCAGGGCTTCTTCTGCTCTGCTGCCCTCCGCGATTTCCACGACTCCCGGTGAATACACGGCCCCACAGACATAGACATACACCATCTGTGTTTTGTTTATCGTCTCCGCTGCCGATAACGCCACATTGTTATCCACAGTCTCCGCGTCCTGTTCCACGGCTTCCAGCTCCGGATATTCTGCCACAGACTCTCCGGACGGAAGCAAAATAATTGCCTCGTCCTTCCCCCCACAGCCTGCCATGAGAAGTGCAATGCATCCCAACAGAATGATCATACACCTATATTTTATTTTAGAAATAACTTTAAAAAACATCATAGTCCCCTTCCTGTCGTTCTTTTCAGGGGATTGCCTCTCTATGCTGTTAACTTTTATTGTACTGGAATCACGCGGAATTTACAAGCCGTTTTCGCATTTGTGATAACTATTCCGTTACCACTTAAAAATAATAATTCCCACAATTGCCATCGCCATGCCGACCGCCTTGCGCCACTCCCATGGCTGCTTCTCCACGCCAAACCACCCGAACAGTTCGATGATATACGCCACTGCCAGTTGTGCGGTCACGATCAGCATGACCGCTTTCGCCGGTCCCAGGGCATCCATGCTGCGAATTACGGTATACGTAATAAATGCACCGATGGCGCCTCCTAAAAGCATGTATTTCGGCTCCACCTGCCATACCTTAAGAAAAGAAGTGCGCTCCGTGCACAGCCATGCGCCCAGACATACCAACAGTGCCGTAAATTGCACAAAAGCACTGGCGGTCCAGATGCCTGAGTTTTTCGTCACCTGGGTATTGAACACGCCCTGAATACTCATCAGTGCTCCGGATAATAATGCAATCAAAAAACCGATCATAGGATTCTACCACCTTTTCTTTTTAGTAGTAGTCTATCCTGTGACCGGTTCCTTCATTCATATTTTACTGTATTAATCTAGTTCTCTGTACTTCCCACCTGTTCAGCTATTGTTCCCGCAAGCTGCTCTACCAGTGTTGTCACATCCTCACCATTCCATACCTTGGAGAACAATACCTCCAATTGCATCCAGAAGTTCCCTGTCTCCAGCATTTTCGGAAGGGATACGCTGTCCGCATACTCGTCAGCAAATACGGTGAGTGCTCCGTTGTCCTCATTCTCTGCCGCATAAAGGCTTGCCGGCATTTTACCGGAACGTTCATATAATCCGTCAGAATATCCTTCCGCCAGATACGCCGCAAAACGATCCGCCAGTTCCTTGTGCTCCGAATAACCGTTGATAACTGCCGCTCCCGTAACAGACAGGGATCTGCTCGAAAGCTCGGCACTGACATCCGGCATACATGCAATTCCGTAATTGAAGGTAAGACTGCCGTCCGCTTTTGCATCCTCCAGCCGCTTTACCACATCCGTGGTGCCGATGGTAAACATGGTCTTTCCATCAATAAAGTCCTGGATCACGGAATCATAGGTCACAGTGTCGGACTCGATGAAGAAGAACTGGTTCAGTGCCTTGTATACTTCCAGACACTGTATGGTCTCCGGATTATTGATATTGATGTCATTTCTATCATCACCGGGGTCACCGCCTACGATCATGTAATTACCCACAATCCAGTAATTATAGAAAATATTATTCACATCCCATTTCATGACACCTTCCACACCCTCCGGTGCATCAAAAGTGTCTGCAATGTTCAACAGATCGTCCACCGTAGAAGGAAGTGCTTTGGCGAAATACTGTTCCGCCAGCGCGTTTACCGCTGCCTCGTCCGCGGTAGCCTGCTCTGTGGTCTGATCCTCCGGAAGAGAATCTTCCTCGATGATCTCTTCACCTTCTCCTACCGGTTCATCATTGTCACTGCTGCCGGCCAGCTCTTTTTCCGCCTGTTGCGTCGCCCAGGTCTTAAGATAGTCTTCATTATATACCAGTGCGCTGGTATCAAAGTACACGGGATATCCTATGATCTTATCATGATAGGTCACCGCTGCCAGCGCTGCCTGGGAAAAATGATCCGTATCGCAGATTCCCTCCGTATCCGGCACTTTCGATGCCAGTCCCGCAAGATAAGCCTTCTCCAGGGAGTCACTGCTTAACAGATAGATATCCGGTATCTGATCGGAATGCAGTGTCTCCTGATTGATCGCCTCCAGATATTCACTGTCGGAAGTCAGCACCGGGATCACACGGACCCTATTCTGTTCTCCGAAAGACACCGCTGCTGCATTGATATAGCCGGACAGAGACTCATCCGAATACCAGCAGTAGATGGTCTCCTTCCCGCGAAATAACTGCAGACGATCTCCGGTATCCTGCGTCTGACTCATTTCCTGCGTACTTCCGTAAACAGCTGCAGCAGCCATGGCGATCACAGCTGCTGTTGCAATAATTCTTTTTTTCAAAAACATACTTAACTTAAACCTCTTATTCGATACAGGTGTCCAAAATAGCGATCATTTCGTCCACATTTTCTCTGGTAATTACGAGAGGAGGTACAAAACGAATAATGTCCGCACCGGCATTGATCAGGATCAATCCATTCTCTAATGCCTTATTAATAATGTCTCCTACCGGATGGTCAAATACCAGTCCCTGCATCAGTCCCACGCCGCGGCGTTCCTGAATGCAGTCGTACTTGTCTGCCAGTTCATTCAGGCGCTGTTCCAGATAAGGAGCCACCTCTCTCACATGTTCTATTATATGGTCCTCTTCAAATAAATCAAGCACTTTTTCCACAGCGGCGCAGGCCAACGGGTTGCCACCGTAGGTAGTTCCGTGATCCCCGGCGGTCAGAGAATGTTGTGCAACCTTTTCTGTCATCATAAAAGCTCCTACCGGCACGCCGCAGCCTAATGCCTTGGCTGAGGTCATGATATCCGGCTTCACACCGAAGCGCTGCCATGCATACATGTAGCCGGTACGGCCCATGCCACACTGGATCTCATCTAAGATCAGCAGGATATCCCGTTCATTGCACAGATCACGTACCTGCTTTAAGAATTCCCCGGTAGCGGGATACAGTCCGCCCTCGCCCTGCACGGTTTCCATAATGATAGCGCAGGTCTTGTCCGTCACCTGATCCAGAACACTCTGAAAATCATTCAGATCGGCGAATCTGATATGACCGATCATAGGCTGGAATGCCTCACGATACTTGGGATTGCCTGTTACGGACAAAGCTCCCATGGTTCTGCCATGGAAAGAATGGTTCATGGCAATGATCTCGTGATCGGTACAGCCGTCTTTCAGATAGGCGTATTTTCTGGCTGCCTTGATGGCACCCTCCACTGCTTCCGCGCCGGAATTGGTGAAAAAGACGCGATCCATGCCGGATACTTTTTTGATCTTTCTTGCCGCTTCGATGGCAGGCACATTGTAATAATAGTTGGAAGTGTGGATCACCTTGTCGATCTGTGCTTTCAGTGCATCATTGTATGCTTTGTTCTGATATCCCAGTGCAAACACAGCAATACCAGCCACAAAATCCAGATATTTTTTACCGTCAGTATCATACAGATACACACCATCGCCCTTATCCAGAACGATCTGGTACCGGTTATAGGTATGCAGCAGGTCGGTTTCCGCCTCTGCAATATATTCTTTCATGGTGTCACTCATTTTTCTATTCCTCCTCATCGGATACGATCGCGGTACCGATACCCTGATTGGTGAAGATCTCCAGCAGCAGGCAGTGTGCCAGGCGTCCGTCCAGAATATGCACACGGTTTACGCCGTTACGAATGGCGGAAGTACAGTTGTTTAACTTCGGCAGCATGCCACCGCCGATGTAACCGTCGTGGATCAGTCCCTCTGCCTCGGAGGCTGTCAGTCTGGAGATAAAGGTGGACTTGTCGTTGATATCCTTGTACAGACCTTCGATATCTGTCAGAAATGCCAGTTTCTCCGCATGTACTGCTTTTGCGATCGCGCAGGCTGCATCATCCGCATTGATATTGTATGTGTGATAATCTTTGTCCAGTCCGATGGGGGCAATGATGGGCAGGTAATCCTTCTCCAGCATATCGAAGAGAATATCGGGATTCACGCCGGTGATCTCCCCCACATAACCGATGTCCTGACCGTCGGAATATTTTTTCTCTACCTGAAGCAGTCCACCGTCCTTACCGCTGACACCGACTGCCTTGACCCCCAGTTCTTCCACCATGGTCACCAGGCTCTTATTCACCTTGTTCAATACCATTTCGGCAATTTCCATGGTCTCCTCATCGGTGACACGCAGACCGTTTATAAACTTCGCCTCTTTGCCGACCTTGCCGACCCAGCGGCTGATCTCCTTGCCGCCGCCGTGCACGATGATGGGTTTGAAACCTACCAGCTTCAACAGTGTCACGTCCTTGATGACATTCTTCTGCAGTTCTTCGTTGCTCATGGCGCTGCCGCCGTATTTTACCACAATGATCTTGCGATTGAATTTCTGTATGTAAGGAAGTGCCTCAATCAGCACTTCTGCTTTTTTCATTACCTGTTCCATATCTTTTTCCATTGTTTTGTCCATGCCTTTCCGCAGATATCCTATCCGCCCGTCACTTATTTCTTCCGTATGTCGCGCACTGTCTTAGGAACGATAGTCTGCGTTGATCTTCACATAGTCATAGCTTAGATCACAGCCCCATGCAGTTGCTTCCGCATCACCCATATGCATATCCACCAGGGCGGTGACTTCCGGATCGGAGAGAATCTTCGTAGCCTCTTCCTCGCTGTAATCACATGCCACGCCATTACCGAAAATATGGATCTTGCCGCTCTTGCTCTCGAAATACAGATCTACATTTTCCGGATCGAATCCGGCTCCGGAATAGCCCAGTGCACAGAGGATACGTCCCCAGTTAGCATCATGTCCGAAGATAGCTGCCTTGGTCAGGGAAGAACAGATCACGGATTTCGCCAGGGTTCTGGCATCTTCCTTGCTGGCTGCATGGATCACTTTGGTCTCAAACAGGGCGGTTGCTCCTTCGCCGTCTCCTGCCATTTTCTTGGCCAGGAACGTGGTGATCTCATGCAATGCCTTGCAGAACTTGTCGTAATCTTCGCCCTCTGCGGTGATCTCCTCATTGCCTGCCATACCGTTCGCCAGTACTAACAGTGTATCATTGGTGGAAGTATCGCCGTCCACGGAGATCATGTTAAAGGAATCTACTACGTCTGCGCTGACGCACTTCTGTAACATCTCTTTGGAAATATTCACATCGGTGGTTACAAAGCCTAACATAGTGCACATGTTCGGATGGATCATTCCGGAGCCCTTGCACATACCGCCTAATGTCACGGTCTTGCCGCCGATCTCGGTCTCAATGGCAATCTCCTTGGAAATGGTATCGGTGGTCATGATGGCATGAGCCGCATCGGAACCGGCCTCTAAGGTGTCCGCCTTCGCTGTCACCAGCTTTTTGATTCCAGCGGTAATCTTATCTACGGGAATCTGCATACCGATGACACCGGTGGATGCTACCAGTACTGCATCCGTGGGCACTCCTAACAATTCTCCGGCACATTTTGCTTCCGCCTCGCAGCAGTCCAGTCCCTGTTTGCCGGTGCAGGCATTGGCGATTCCGGAATTAACTACCACTGCCTGTGCATATGCGGAATGTTCCACGATCTGCTTATCCCACAGCACAGGAGCCGCCTTTACCACATTGGAGGTAAAAGTACCTGCCACGGTGCAGGGAACCTTACTTACGATCAGTGCCATATCCTTACGATTCTGATATTTAATGGCAGCCTCAACACCTGCTGCCTCAAAGCCTTTTGCTGCGGTCACACCGCCCTGGATCTGTTTCATATTGGAATAATCTCCTTTCGATTTTGTTTCTATTGATTAAACGCCGTAATGTTTTCTTCGTTCAGGGTAAAATCGTAATAGTTCAGGTCTTCCCGCTTCGTCCAGCCGATGCATTTCCAGAAAGCATTACCGATATCATTCTGGGTAAAAGCGATCAGGCTGACTTTATTGATGTGCTCTTCTTTCAGGGCATTCATACAGTGAACCACCATGGCTTTTCCAATGCCAAGTCTTCTATGATCTTCTCTCACACATACATGATACAGACAGCCCCGTCGTCCGTCATGACCGCAGAGAATGCCGCCCACTACGGTTCCATCCTCCCCGATGGCTACCACACTGGTACCGGGATTCCGGTTGATAAAACGCTCCACACCTTCTCTAGAATCATCGATGCTTCGGATACCAAAGCCATGAATGGTCATCCAGAGGGCATGCAGACCGTCATAATCTTCTATGCTCATTGGTTTGATCGTAAACTGTTTGCTCATTGATGTATGTAATCCTTTCGTCCTTGTCCTGTGTCTGCTTTAAGGGAAGCAGGGAACCAGCTCCAGACCTTCGCTCTCGGGAAGTCCGAACAGCAGGTTCATATTCTGTACTGCCTGACCGGCAGCGCCTTTTACGAGATTGTCCAGTGCACCCATCATAATGATGCGTCCGGTACGCTCGTCGATGACGAAGTTGATATCCACGTAGTTACTGCCTTCCACCCACTTGGTCTCGGGGCAGCTGCCCTTATCCAGTACACGGACAAATTTCTCGTTTGCATAATATTTATCATAGACAGCCTTTACCTCTTCATAAGTAGGAAGTGTGCCGTCCGGTTTTCTCTTCAGTGTTGCATACTCGGTTGCCAGAATACCACGGTTCATAGGTACGAGATGTGGTGTGAAATTAATGGTCACCTGACAGTTGCCCGCATAGCCTAACTGCTCCTCGATCTCCGGGGTATGTCTGTGGCTTGCCGCACCGTATGCCTTCATATTCTCATTCACTTCGCAGAACAGGTTGGGCACCTTGGCTCCTCTGCCTGCACCGGAGGTTCCGGACTTGGCATCCACGATCAGGGTATTCACATCGATCATGCCTTCCTTTACCATAGGGTAAGCGGTCAGGATCGAGCAAGTGGTATAACAGCCGGGATTTGCTACCAGTCTGGTCTTCTCTGTAATCTTGTCACGGTTGATCTCGCAGAGTCCGTATACCGCTTCCTCGATGAACTGCGGAGACTTATGCTCGATGCCGTACCATTTCTCATAGGTAGCCACATCCTTGATACGATAGTCCGCGGACAGATCCACGATCTTCACCTGAGAGAGAATCTCCTCGGTCAGAAGTCCCGCCAGGAATCCCTGGGGGGTCGCGGTAAAGATCACATCCACCTGCTTCGCCAGTTCTTCCAGATTGTCGTCCTTGCAGATATCCTCCACCAGCTGAAACATGTTCTGGTATACCTGATAATATTTCTTATCTATATAGCTTCGGGAACCGTACCATACGATTTTGGCATCCTTGTGATTCAACAGGATACGTACCAGTTCTCCTCCGGCATAACCGGTTGCTCCGATGATTCCTACTCTGATCATTTTTCTACCTCACTTATATTTATGGAACTATTCAGACCCCCATTCGCAAAGTCGCTGCTACGCAGCTTTCCTTTTGCTTATGGTGGTTACTTCGTCATATAAATATCATCAAATTTTCTTACGAATGCAAGCATTCGACGAATATTTTCGATATTTATCTGACTCTGAATAGTTCCATAATATCACTTTCTATTCAAATGTCTACTACTTTTTTATTTTTATGCATTATTTTTAATTATTCATGTATATTTATGCATTTATACACTGTATTTAAACATTTTTATGGATTTTTCTCTGTAATAATATGCAGTCGCACACTAGAATTCATCCAGACCTCTATGATACCCTTCCATAATTCTGTGGTATCCTTCCAGAGTCTGTGTATCCAGCCCCGGATCCTGCCACTGCCGCAGGACACTTCCGTAATGATCCAGCAGATATTCTCCCAGGTAATCCGTTGCCTTGTACGCTCCGTCTATATTCATATGTCTGAGATCCGCTGCCACATCCTCGGAGATCACCAGACCTGCTGCATTACGATACTCTGCTGTATTGAAATCAATAAATGGAATTCCGTATTCTTCCGTATATTCCTGCAGTCTGTTATGGCAGCCGTCATCCCAGTGATTCACCTCATTGCTTGCCATCAGTGTTTTGACGAAGATCAGCCAAATCCCCTTTTCCTCACAGTACTCTCTGAGTTTATCCACATAGGTAAAATTCAGATAAGTGGTTGCCTCGGGATCTTCCTGGAGAATCGATTCCCGGTACTCTTCTCCCGCACAGCTGTCAATAGGAACAAATCCCCGGAGATAATCCTCTTCCGCTTCGTCACGAAAAGTATCTCCGTCAATTCTCCACTCATCATGCAGGATAAACACCGGCAGCAGCACGTTTAGTGCATTGCGCTTATATACTCCGGCCAGCTTGCGATAATTCCCGTTCATCCCCATACTGAAGAGAGAACGCACATCCGTAGCCACCTCACCATGAGACATCGGCACTTCCATTGCCTCCACAATGACTACTTTCACATTCTGTTTTTCGCAGGCTTCCATCGTCCACAAATAGCCCGCCAGCATGGACTGATTCGAGGTTCCGAAATTATAACTGCTGATGCCGTATTTCTCATATAATTCCATGGGGGAAAATCCACTGTAAGACATGCTGCCTCCCACGAAGATCACATCCACAGTATCCTGCTCACAGTTGTAGAAATCCTCATGATCATTAAATCCCCGCAGATTGCGAAAGCAGATCAGCGAGCAACCGTACAATGCCATAAGCAGCACCGCCAGGAATCCTATTATTTTACATACTTCCTTTTTTGTCATGCTTCCTACCTCAAAATGCCTGATAGATAAAATTCACAGAATCGTACTGTGCACCGTATTTTCCGTACAATACCACGAACAAAAACAGTCCGCACCAGACAAGCCACCGGAAGGGAAGGAGCTGTCTGCTCACCCATTCTCTGGCATAACCGTATTTCTCCCGCAAAGCGCCAACCACAAACAACAGCACAACGCCCCAAAAAATGACCCACAGATCCGCGCTGCCGATTCCCAGCATTTCCATGCTGCCATCAAAAAGCACCCAGGGATTAAAATGTCTGCCGATCAGAACGCCTCCCACATCTCCCAGGAAGGAAAATGCCTCCTTTAAATTGTCCGCGCGGAAGAATACGATTCCTATGGCATAGATCAAAAATGTACGGAGCGACTGGAACAGATGCCAGCTGAAGCTGTCTTCTGTAATCCCCAGTGTGTTCTTCCACTTTTTACATCTTTTTGCAAAGATCTCTCCCAACATCAGCAGGATCCAATACCACAGGCTCTCTCCAACCACATATTTCATCTCGCCGTGCCAAAGTCCGATGAACAGCCATACGCAGAACATTCCCACTGCCGTGACTGCCAGCTTTCCGTTTTTCTTCCCCCACTTTTTCTGCAAAAAGCGGGAAAGCTTCTGCATGGCACTGCATTTTAACACCGGATAGAGAATATAATCCTTGGTCCAGGTTCCCAGAGTGATATGCCATCTCTGCCAGAATTCCTGTGTGGTTCTTGAAAAAAACGGAGAATTGAAATTCTCCGGAAGTCTGATTCCGAAAAGTCCCGCTGTTCCCAGCGCAATATCGATACATCCGGAAAAATCCGCATAAAGTTGCAGCGGAAATGCCACAAAGGCGATCCAGCTGTAAAAGCCGTTATATTGCAAAAGATTCCCCCAGATTGCTGTCACCAGGACACCTACACGCTCCGCCAGCACAAGTTTCTTAAAAAATCCCCAGAGGATCCGCTGAGCGCCATAGGTCAGATTCTGATAAGAAAGACCTCGTCCCTCATACATATCTTCCAGTTCGTGGAACCGGCTGATGGGACCCGTGATCATCTGTGGGAAAAAGCATAAGAACAGCAAAAGCTGCAAAGGGTTCTTCAGCGGTTTGCTGTTCCCCCAATAACAGTCCAAAATATATCCTACTGCCTGCAGCGTATAATATCCCATGCCAAGAGCTGCCACCGGCGCTTTCACAGTGATCCCCATTACCTGGAAAAGCGGTGCCCATAAAGCATACCCTTTCAGGGCAAACCACAGCACCGCATTGATCACTACCGCGATCACTCCTGCTGTTGCTGCCTTCCTGCCGCCCTTTTCCAAAAAGGCCGTGGCGAAATACACTGCTGCCGTGGCAATCAGTACATAGATCAGGGTATACGGTGTAGCCACAATACAATAAAATAAAATGCTCAATCCCAGAAGCTCCACCCATTGCCACTTTCTCGGAAGCAGATAATAGATAAAGACTCCTGCTGCCAGAAACAGCAGATATGCAAAAGATGTGATCGTCATATTTAGTTCCCCAGCTGCAGAATGATATCTGCCATCTCACCTACATTTTTCATGGTTACTACCTTGCCCATGGGGATCTTGATGGAAAATTCCTCTTCCACCGCAACGATCAGATTGATATGTTCAAAAGAATCCCAGTCATCGATATCCTCTGATGTGGTATCGTCATTTACTTCGATGGTTTCATCGTCAAACACTTCCTGAAATACCTTGTTCAGTCTCTCAAATACTTCTTCTCTTGTCATCTGTTTGTCTCCTGTTTTTATGTATGTTTTTATATATGTTTATCTGCTCTCACTTCTAGCTTTCTATTACGGTGATCACCTGATTTTTCAGGGTATACTGTTCCGGTATCCGGAAGGACCATTTTGCATTTCCGTCTGCGTCTTCCTCCAGCTTTTCAAATCCCTGCAATGCATAAAAATCTTTTACCATCGCGTTTTTCGCTGTAGGATAAAAATATCCGTAGATCTGACGGATTCCACAGTCTCTGCACCTTTTCACCAGAGTGTCCATCATGGCATATTCCATATCCCGTTTCAGTACTCTGCAGCTCATCAGCCACAGCTCGATATGTAAAACATCTTTTTCTTTTCGTCCGATCACGATGCTCACCACACCATTATCTCCGAATTTATCCTCCAGGCGCCCACACAATGTCAGATACTGTGGATGAACTGCGATCTGTTCGATCTCCGACTGGCTGTAACGGTGTGTGGTCAGGTTGAACTGATTACTCTTATTCGTTAACTGTGCAATTCTGGAAAAATATGCCGGATCAAAAGCCCCGATCCGGGCCTTCATCTCCAGGGATCGCAGATAGTCTCCGTAATCCGAGAAGTTCTTCTGCATCCTGTTTCGCTGTTCATTTGCCAGATACATTTCATTCCGCTTCAGATCATCCTCTGAGAAATTTGTCACCTCGAAGAAGCCGCTGCGATCCAGCACCCGGATGTATTCTTCCACCTTCGTGATCTCCGGAACCGCCGCTCCGGGAACCTCCTGCCGCACAATCTCCCTCTCTGCAGGATTGTCATCCACGAACACAAAGCTCTCAGGCAATAGCTTCAACTCTTCGGCAGTAGCATACAGATTCTGGCTCTTCGGTTCCCAGTTCGCCCGAAATGCCACAAAATCTTCCCGCTTCAGAACACTGTCCGCCCGTTCCAGACCTGACAGCGCCGTTTCTTCATTATTTTTGGAATTCACGGATAACAAAACTCCCAGTTTCTTATGCTGTTTCAGATAATCCTGGAATTCCGCATAGGTCTGCCCCAGGGAAGTTTCCTGTCCGATCTCGATATTTTCCGGGCCGTCATCTCCGATCACTCCACCCCACAACGTGTTATCCAGATCAAGGTTCAATACCTTTTTATTTCTGCCGAATATAGATTTGATGATCCGCGCCAGCTGGAATGCCGTATAAGGAATGGCAGGAACGCACATAGCGTATTTATACATATTCCAGTAAAATGGATCCGACCAGCGTTCCAGACCGTAATCCGCCGCTTCATAACAAATATCGTGAATATAGAAATCCTGATGCGTATCCGCATATTCATAAAACATCTGATTGAGACGCTGAATATAATTCCATCTTCCTCTGTGATCCGAGGCATCTCTGTTCCCTAACAGTCTGTAAAATGGCGGCTCAAAATTATTCTGTATCACAGGACAGCCGTAGACTGCATGAAGATGCTCCCACAGCGCCCGAAAACGCTCATACTCTGCCTGAAGCTTCTGTGTAACCAGCGTCCTGTCATCCTCCAGGGATGGGTACTGTTCAATATTCCGATTGGTTGTGTGAATATATAGGATATCCGGATGAAATTCCTCCAGCGCCGGATTCGGAAACATCCCATCTGCATAATACTGATTGTATTCCGATTCATAAAAGCAGGGACGGATGCCGTAATTGAGCAAAAACAGTTCCAGGATGTCACGAATGTCACGGGTCGTGCTTCCTCCCAGAATCGCTATCTTTTTTTCCAGAAATGTCTGTTGTGTATTTTGAAGCAGTTCCCGCTTCAATGCCTTTTTCTTTTTCAGGATCCATTCCGGATCAAAAGGATATTCCAATTCTTTCATTGTTTTATCTTTCCGTTCTATGGTAGTTATTTAAACATATTATAGTAGAACTTCCCAAGATATGCAACGCAAAATCCACAGCCTCTTTCTTTTCCACGCAAAGTCTGTTACAATGATCTGTGTTTAATTCTGCGTGTCCCTTCCGGACACAGAAATGAGGAAATTATGGCTTTTGACGGCGTTACCATTGCCTGTGTAATATCGGAGTTAAAAAAAGAACTGATCGGCGGAAGGCTGTATAAGATCGCTCAGCCGGAGAACGATGAACTGTTGCTGACTATCAAGCAGCCCACAGGACAAAAGAGACTGCTTCTGTCCGCCAGTGCTTCCCTTCCCCTGATCTATCTGACGGAAAGCAACAAACAAAGCCCCTTGACGGCTCCCAACTTCTGTATGTTGCTGCGCAAGCACTTACAGAACGGTCGTATCGTGAACATCTCCCAGCCGGGGTTAGAGCGTATCGTGCATATCGATATCGAGCATCTCGACGAGATGGGGGATCTGCGTCACAAGACACTGGTCATGGAGCTGATGGGCAAGCACAGTAACCTGATCTTCTGTAACGACGATAATATGATCATCGACAGCATCAAGCACGTATCCGCTGCGGTCAGCAGTGTAAGAGAGGTTCTGCCCGGCAAGCCTTACTTCATCGCCCACACACAGGACAAGCTGGATGCCCTGACCTGCGATGAGAATACGTTCCGTGAAGCGCTTGCCGCCAAGCCCCAGCCGGTCTTCAAGGCAATCTACGGAAGCTTCACCGGTATCTCGCCGGTACTGGCGCAGGAGCTGTGCCACGAGGCCGGTCTCGACGGGGATCGTCCTACGGCAGCACTGACATCCGAGGATTACCATGCTTTATACGGAGCATTTTCCGAAATGGTCACTTCTATTAAGGAAGAAGCCTTCTCTCCATGCATCGCCTACACCGGCACCCGGCCCGTGGAATATGCGGCGGTTCCCCTGACGATGTATGGCTCGGGAGCGGATCATTTGGAATCCTACACTTCCATGTCCGCCCTGTTGGAGCATTTTTATGCGGAGAAAAATACATTAACAAGGATCCGCCAGAAATCTTCCGATCTGCGCCGTATCGTGCAGACAGCCCTGGAACGTGATATTAAGAAATATGACCTCCAGCTGACCCAGATGGAGGACACCAAAAAGCGGGAAAAATACCGGATTTACGGAGAACTGCTCAATACCTACGGTTACAGTGCAAAGCCCGGTGACAGATCTCTCACCGCCGTGAATTATTATACAAATGAACCGGTGACGATCCCCCTGGATCCCACCCTCTCCGCCACGGAAAATGCGAAAAAATACTTCGACAAATACGGTAAGTTAAAGCGTACTTATGAAGCACTGTCCGAGCTGACCTGTCAGGTAAAGGAAGAGATCGACCACTTGGAGACCATCAGCACAGCACTGGACATTGCCCTGAAGGAAGAAGATCTGGTGGAGATCAAAGAAGAGCTGACCCAGAGCGGTTATATCCGCAGAAAAGGCGGCACGAAAAGGGCTAAGATCACCAGCAGGCCTTTCCACTATTTAAGCAGCGACGGTTTTCATATTTACGTAGGAAAAAATAATTTCCAGAATGACGAACTGACCTTCAAATTCGCCACCGGAAATGACTGGTGGTTCCATGCCAAAGGTATCCCCGGCTCCCACGTGGTGGTAAAGACCGAGGGAAAGGAGCTGCCGGACCGTACTTTTGAAGAGGCGGGCAGACTGGCTGCTTACTACTCCAAGGGCAGGGAACAGGAGAAAGTAGAGATCGACTACGTCCAGAAAAAACAGATCAAAAAGCCTGCCGGTGCCAAGCCGGGGTTTGTAGTCTATTATACGAACTACTCCCTGATGATCGACAGCGATATCTCAGGCATCGAAGAGATCAGTGACTGACCGTTCTATGCGTCCAATGTCTGATTTTATGTATAATTATACTGTATATTTTTGAGTTTATGCATTTATGTGCATATTTTAATTTGTTTTATTCATTTTTATGATTTATTTATGCAACTTTTCTGCTTGCTTTTGCGAATATAATGTTGTATAGTAATTGTCAGAGCGTAACAAACGATCCTGATATCTGATGCCATTGCAGATTGCTTCGTGCTTTTAGGCTTTTATCCCTGGCATCATACACACTATAAAACGGAGGATTTTATCATGAAGGAAAAAGTAGTTTTAGCTTATTCCGGCGGTCTGGATACTACCGCTATCATTCCCTGGTTGAAGGAGAATTTTGACTACGAAGTTATCTGTGTCTGTGTCAACTGCGGACAGGCGGAGGAGCTGGACGGTCTGGAAGAAAGAGCAAAGGCCTGCGGCGCTTCCAAGCTGTATATTGAAGATGTTATCGATGAATTCTGTGATGATTATATTGTTCCCTGTGTCCAGGCTCATGCCGTATACGAGAACAAGTACCTGTTAGGTACTTCCATGGCAAGACCTCTGATCGCCAAGAAGCTGGTAGAGATTGCCAGAAAAGAAGGCGCTGTTGCCATCTGCCACGGTGCTACCGGTAAGGGTAATGACCAGATCCGTTTTGAGTTAGGTATCAAGGCTTTGGCTCCCGATATTAAGATCATCGCTCCCTGGAGAAGCGACAAGTGGAACATGGACTCCCGTGAATCCGAGATCGAGTACTGTAAGGCTCATGGTATTCATCTTCCTTTTTCCACCGATTCTTCCTACAGCCGTGACCGTAATATCTGGCACATCAGCCACGAAGGTCTGGAGCTGGAAGATCCCGGCAATGAGCCCAACTACGAGCATCTGCTTGTCTTAGGCGTAACTCCCGAGAAGGCTCCCGATGAGGGCGAGTATGTGACCATGACTTTTGAAAAAGGTGTTCCCACTTCCGTTAACGGCGAGAAGATGAAGGTATCCGATATCATCCGTACCCTGAACAAGCTGGGCGGCAAGCACGGTATCGGTATTGTAGATATCGTAGAGAACCGTGTTGTAGGTATGAAATCCCGCGGTGTCTATGAGACCCCCGGCGGTACCATTCTCATGGAGGCTCACCAGCAGCTGGAAGAGCTGATCTTAGACCGTGATACTTACGCATTTGAGAAAGAAATGGGCGCGAAGTTCGCAAGCCTGGTATACGAAGGCAAATGGTTCACTCCTCTCCGTGAGGCTGAGCAGGCTTTCATCGAGAAGACCCAGGAATATGTGACCGGTGAAGTGAAATTCAAGCTCTACAAGGGCAACATCATCAAGGCAGGAACCACTTCTCCTTACTCTCTGTACAATGAGAACCTGGCTTCCTTCACCACCGGTGATCTGTATGACCATCACGATGCAGAAGGCTTCATCAATCTGTTCGGTCTGTCCCTGAAGGTTCGTGCCATGAAGCTGCAGGAGAACGAGAAGAAGCTCGGCAACTAATAATTATTCAGCGATTTTGTGAGTAACGAAACGATTATACGTCAAGAGGTGTCTATGATTACAATGCAGACAATTACTGCCGTGGGACTGATCTATCTGATCGGTATCAACCTGGCAGGATTCATCATCATGGGCGTCGATAAAAAAAGAGCCATCCGGGGTGCCTGGCGCATCTCGGAGGCTTCTCTTTTTTTAACGGCGATATTGGGCGGCAGCCTGGGATGTATCCTGGGAATGCAGCATTTCCGCCATAAGACGAAACACTGGTATTTCAAATACGGAATGCCGGCGATCCTTGTGGTACAGGTGCTGCTTTTTATCCTTTTATTCAAGTAAGAGTTATGCTATACTGGTTGTATATAAGTTCAGTCTTTCGTAATTTACAGAGAAATAACATACACGGAGCAGATTCCGGGTGGCTTTCTCTGCGTATATTTGGGAGGTGTCGATATGCATATAGCAGTATGTGATGATAATGTAGCCGACAGAAAACAGTTAGAGCGCTTGTTAAAGCGGGAATCCGACAAACGTTCTGCATCTACCGGGATCATTTATACCGATTCTTTCGGCAATTCTACTTCTCTGCTGTCCAATCCCATGCAGTATGATGCTTTTTATATCGACATGTGTCTGACAGAAGGGACCACCGGTACCGATGTGGTCAATGCCCTCACAGCGCAGGGTGTCAACGCGCCCATCGTATTATGCTGTTCTAAGATCAATTACAGGGAACAGACCTATCCGGAAAATGTCATCTTCTTAGACAAGCCCATCAAAGTAGCGGAACTGGCGCAGAGCATTGACCATGCCCTGGAGATCATGGAGAAAGCGGTTCCCCTCATCGAGCTTCGTGAGGATGAGGATACTATCTATGTGACCGAACCGGACATCCTCTACGCCGAGGAAGAGGGACGCAATGTCATCGTAACCCTGAAGGACGGTCGTACCATAAAAGTCGCTACCACTGCGATCAATTTATTCTCCCAGATAGAAAATCATCCCACCTTCTTTGCCCCTACCGTTAAGTTCATCCTCAACGGCAGATACATGGAGAAGCTGGGATTCCGTAAAGTCATCATGTGTGATGGGAAAAAGTTCCCGCTGCACAGAGACTGCGTTGCTTACGCAAAGCAGCTCTTGGCAGAGTATCATGCGTAACTTGAGAGTTAGTGAAATAG
>DLZQ01000021.1 GCA_003447295.1 Lachnospiraceae bacterium | reverse complement strand
CAGAAGGTTGCCATCATTCCCACTGACAACGTAGTAAAATCCACCACATAGGTATCGGGGTTGATAAAAAAGTTCACCGTATTGCCATCCGTATCCTCGATAGCAGCAAATAACAGGCATCCATCAGCTCTGCGGCCGCCCTGCCCTGCCGGCACCAGATCCACAATCGTTCCCTTCATGGAACAGAAGCTGTTTCTTCTCATAGGTCTCTGAAACGAAAATCGATAATCCATAGTCTCTCCTGTGAATTATAAAAGCTTTCTTCTATTATATGCACGCTCCCGCTGTTGTTGTTACATGCCATGATAAAAATATAGGACCACTATATAAAATAGTGATCCTTGTTTTCCTACAGGACAATGGTCCCGCCGCCCAGTACATGTTCGCCCTGATAGAACACCATAGCCTGTCCCGGTGTAGCGGCACGCACCGGTGCATCGAAGGTACAGAGTACTCTGCCATCCGGTTGTTTTGTAAGCGTTCCATGCTCGCCCTTATGATTATAGCGGATCTTCGCCAGTACCCTGACGGGTTCTGTGATATCCTCCACTGCCATATAATTCACATTTTCGCATAATACTTTATCCGTGAAAAGTTCCTGATCGGAACCGATCACCACCTCATTGGTCCCGGGGCGGATAGCTGTAACAAACACCCTCTCTCCCATGGGGAGATCCAATCCTCTGCGCTGTCCTAAGGTATAATGGGTAATCCCCTTATGATGCCCCAGTATCCTGCCGTCCTCCGTGACAAAATTGCCCGGTCCCGGCACCTTTTCGCCGGCTTCTCTGTCAATAAAAGAAGCATAATCATTGTCCGGTACGAAGCAGATTTCCTGACTGTCCGGCTTATGTGCCACCGGAAGTCCAGCCTCCTCTGCCAGGACACGGATCTCGTCCTTGGTATATTCTCCCACCGGCATCAGGGTATGGGAAAGTTGATCCTGGGTCAGATTATACAGCGCATAGGTCTGATCCTTCGCCGCCGTAACGGAATTGCGGATGGCGAAACGGCCGTTAGACAGTCTGTCGATCCTCGCATAATGTCCCGTGGCAATATAATCCGCACCGATCTCTAAGCTCCTCTGTAACAGGGATTCCCACTTCACGTAGCGGTTGCAGGCGATGCAGGGATTCGGTGTATGCCCTCTTAAATACTCGTCCACAAAATAATCCATGACATGACACTTGAACTCTTTTTTAAAGTTCATGACATAATAAGGAATCTCCAGTCTCTGTGCCACTCTTCTGGCATCATCCACCGCAGACAGTCCACAGCATCCGCCATTAGCTTCCTTGGCTGCTTCCTCTTCGTCCTGCCAGATCTGCATGGTGACACCGATCACATCATAACCCTGTTCTTTTAATAACATGGCTGCCACGGAGGAATCCACGCCTCCGGACATGCCTACCACTACTTTTTTCTTCATAGATCTTAATAATCTTCCTCTTCTTCGCCCTCACTGATATCGTTCTTGGGCTTCTGCAGGCCTTCGATGGTGATGTGGTTCTTCTCCGCATAATCCCACAGAGCTGCATGGATGGCTTCCTCTGCCAAAAGTGAGCAGTGTACCTTTACGGGAGGCAGTCCGTCCAGAGCCTCCATTACCGCCTTATTCGTTACCTGCAAAGCTTCCTGAATGGTCTTGCCCTTTACCAGTTCGGTAGCCATGGAGCTGGTAGCTACGGCAGCACCGCAGCCGAAAGTCTTGAACTTTGCCTCTCTGATGATCCCGTTCTCGTCAATGTCCAGGAACATTCTCATAATATCTCCACACTTGGCGTTACCCACGGTACCTACGCCACTGGCATCCTCGATCTCCCCGACATTTCTGGGATTCTGAAAGTGATCCATTACTTTTTCACTGTACATGTATCTGTTATCCTCTTCTTTCCTACTTCTTTCTTACTTAGTTGTTCTTCTGATTTTTCAGAAAATCTTCATATAAAGGAGACATATCCCGCAGTCTCTGTACGATTTTCTTCACTTCTTCCGCTACGATATCCATCTCTTCCTTCGTGCTATCCTCAGACAATGTCAGACGTAAGGAACCGTGGGCTTCCTCATGCTTTAAACCGATGGCTAACAGCACATGGGAAGGATCTAAGGATCCGGAAGTGCATGCGGAACCGCTGGAAGCACAGATTCCCTTCATGTCCAGCATGATCAGCATGGATTCTCCCTCGATAAACAGGAAAGAGAAATTGATATTATTCGGAAGTCTCTTCGTGCGGTGACCGTTCAGCCAGCAATGAGGGATCTCGTTCTCCAGACGTCCGATCAGATAATCACGCAGTTCGATCTCCCTTTGGGTCTTACTGTCCATGATACGCATGGCACGCTCTACGGCTGCCCCCAGTCCCACGATGCCGGGGATGTTCTCTGTACCGGCTCTGCGGCTTCTCTCCTGCGCTCCGCCGTGTACAAAAGAACGGATCTTTACGCCTTTACGGATATACAAAAAGCCGATGCCCTTGGGGCCGTTTAATTTATGGCCGCTGGCACTGAGCATGTCAATATGCATCTCGTCCACGTTGATGGGAACCTGCGCATACGCCTGTACCGCATCGGTGTGGAACAATACGCCGTGCTCCTTCGCGATCTCTCCGATCTCGGCAATAGGCTCGATGGTACCGATCTCGTTATTGGCAAACATCACGCTGATCAGAATGGTATCGGGGCGGATGGCTGCTTTCAGCTCGTCCAGGCTGATCAGTCCGTCTCTGTCCACATTCAGATAGGTGATCTCAAAGCCTCTCTTCTCCAGATACTCACAAGTATGGAGAATGGCATGATGCTCGATCTTCGTGGTAATAATATGTTTTCCCTTGGAAGCATAAGCTTCTGCGGTGGCTTTTAATGCCCAGTTGTCGGACTCAGAACCGCCGGCGGTAAAATAGATCTCTTCCGGCTTCGCTCCCAGGCTGTCCGCGATGGTCTGGCGGGCATGATCCATAGCCTTTTTACTCTCGGCGCCCAAACCGTAGATGGTGCTGGCATTGCCGTAATATTCACTGAAATACGGGAGCATCGCATCTACGACCTCCGGTGCTGTTTTCGTAGTCGCTGCATTATCTAAATATATCATATTGCCTCATTTCTGCATATCTTGTAACTGATCATGCACATTTTACTGCTATTCATGATAGCATTCACTTTACTGTTCTGTCAACAAGGTCATCGGAATATACTTTTGCAAGATCTTTTAAGCCAAAAAGGGTCAAAAATCCGCTTATGAAACAAGCCAAACGTCATCCCCTGATCTTCGGTACTATGATCCTGACTGCAACCGGCCTCATCACCCGTGTCATTGGATTTTTCTACCGTATCTATCTGTCCAGGCTCTTCGGTGAAGAGGGAATGGGCATCTATCAGCTGCTCAGTCCGGCGCTGTCTCTTTCCTTTTCCCTGACTGCCGCAGGTTACCAGACCGCCATCTCGAAATATGTGGCAGCGGATAGCGCCAAGCACCCTTCCGCGAATTTAAAGCCGCTGCTGGCCGGGATCAGTATCACCTTACCCCTGTCTCTTGTAACAAATGCCTTTTTGTTTTTCTCTGCGGATTCTATCGGTATTTTTCTGTTAAAAGACCCACGTACCGTACCCATGCTACGGATCCTGTCCTTCTCTGTCCCCTTTGCCGCGCTGCACGCCTGCATCAACGGTTATTTCTATGGGAAAAAGAAAGCTTCCGTACCTGCTCTTACACAGCTTTTAGAACAGCTTGCAAGAGTCGGCTGCGTCTTTCTCGTCACCGGAGCCGATCTGGCAGAAGGACGTACTCCCTCCATCAATGCCGCGGTTCTTGGTCTCACCGTGGGCGAGATCTTTTCCATGCTGATCGCTCTGATCTGCCTGTACATACATCTGTATCCGGGCAGTAGTATTCTTTCCCTGCAAAATATCCGTCCTTCTGTTCCGGTCTACCGGAATCTGCTTGGTATGGCACTGCCTCTGACCGCTAACCGTATCGTTCTGAATATTTTACAGAGTATCGAAGCCGTCTCCATTCCCCAGAAGCTTCTGCTCTATGGTTATGATACCACCACAGCCTTAAGTGTATACGGTGTCCTTACCGGCATGGCCATGCCCATGATCTTTTTCCCTAATGCCCTTACCGGCTCCGTGGCGGTGCTTCTCCTGCCCACCATCTCCGAAAATCATGCCAGAGGAGACCTTGGAGCCGTCTTATGTGACACACTGCGCACCGTAAAATATTGCAGTCTCATGGGTGCCTGTTGTCTGTGCGGTTTTCTGTTTCTGGGTGACTGGATGGGAACGGAACTGTTCCACAGTGAACTGGCCGGTCATTTTATCGTGACTCTGGGCTTCATCTGTCCCTTTCTGTATCTGGATACCACTCTCTCCAGCATTTTGCAGGGTCTTGGCATGGCAGGACGGATCTTTTTCTCCAACGTGGTCTGCCTTCTGATCCGGCTGTTGTTCGTATTTTTGGCCATTCCCTTGATCGGTATGCAGGGGTATCTGTGGGGGATTCTGGTCAGCCAGCTGGTACTTGCGGGAATCTACTTCTTCTGTCTGTATCGTTTCTTCCGAAAAAATTAAAAAAAGCCTCCGTCATCCGGCTTGCGCCGGATTGGCGGAGGTATCTGTTTCCCGGTAATCTTATTCATCTTATTCTGTAAATACCGTCTTGCTTATCCTTTTTCATTATCGCACATGCCATGCGAAATTCTATCTTTATCTGGCCGTATTATCAGTTATAATATCGACTGTTTTTACGAAAACTTAAGTCTTCCGGAAATCAATTGTGATTCTTGTCATTCAGGACACTCTTTAATTCATCCATAAAGGTGTTCACGTCCTTGAACTCCCGATATACGGAAGCAAATCTTACATAAGCTACCGCATCCAGATCCTTCAGCTTGTTCATCACAAGTTCACCGATGGTTCCGCTGGGGATCTCACGTTCCTCCCGGTTGAAGATCTCGTTCTCCACCTCGTCCACCAGGGTCGTGATCTGTTGTGCGCTGACCGGACGTTTATGACAGGCTCTGAGTACTCCGGCCTCAATCTTGGCACGGTCATACGCCTCTCTGTTATTGTCCTTTTTAATAATGATCAACGGAATCGTTTCGATCTTTTCGTAAGTGGTGAATCGCTTGCCGCATTCATCACACACACGGCGACGGCGAATGGAATTGTTATCTTCCGCCGGTCTCGAATCGATCACTCTGGTATTTTCATGGCTGCAGAACGGACATTTCATAGGCATCCTCCTCTTAAAAACCACGTGTTATTTATACGGATATTATAAGAGAATCAGCAGTTAATGTCAACTAAAATTATGTCCGGACCGATCTGCCGGATGTCCTTGTAAGGAATGACAATATTGGGCTCACAGCGCAGGAATCCCAGCCACTGGTTTCCACCCGGCACCATGATCTTACAGATGCATCCGCTGCACTCATCGAATTCCAGATCACAGACATGCCCCAGCTTTTTACAGTCTCTGACATTGATCACATCTTTGCATTTTAATTCGGAAAAAAGCATATGCGTACTCCTGCTTTCTTTCTATATATATAATATATGCCTTTCCCATCCGTTTGTTCGGCAAATACTGGAAATTCTACCGGCAAAGTATATCCTCCCACAGTCCTGTGAATACTGTTGTTATCACAAAATTCAGTAATCGGGAGGTCTCTATGGTACAGGGAAAAGTGGAAATCTGCGGCGTCAATACAGCAAAACTGCCTTTGTTAAAGGCGGCAGACAAGGATGCTTTATTTGCGAAGATCCGCGAAGGAGATACCGCTGCCCGAGAGACCTATATCGAAGGGAATTTACGTCTGGTCCTAAGTGTGATCAAACGTTTTTCAAGCAGTGCGGAGAACGTGGATGATCTGTTCCAGATCGGATGCATCGGTCTCATCAAAGCCATCGACAATTTCGACGCTACTCTGGGTGTGAAGTTCTCTACCTATGCGGTTCCCATGATCATCGGGGAGATCCGCAGATTCTTACGGGATAACAACAGCATTCGTGTATCACGCTCCCTGAAGGATACCGCCTATAAGGCAATCTACGCCAGAGATACACTGACGAGAAAAAATCTAAAAGAGCCCACCGTGGAAGAGATCGCCGCGGAAGTGGGTATCTCCAAGGAAGATATCGTCTATGCCTTAGATGCCATGCAGAATCCAATGAGCCTCTACGAGCCGGTCTACACCGACGGTGGCGACACCCTCTATGTCATGGACCAGATCAGTGATAAAAAAAATAAGGAAGAGACGTGGGTGGAACATCTCTCCCTCAGTGAAGCCATGAAACGTCTGAACGACAGAGAGCGTCATATCATCTCTCTGCGCTTTTTCGAAGGAAAGACCCAGACCGAGGTCGCCGACATGATCGGAATCTCCCAGGCCCAGGTCTCCCGTCTCGAAAAAAATGCCCTGAAAGCCATGCGGGGGTATCTTACCGCATAGACCTCCATTTTTAGATCCGGGTGACATCCCCCTTACGTGCACCATTTAACAGTAACCCCAGCTTTTCGCTCTGTGTCAGTTTTGCCGTTTCCGCTTTCTCCCTCAGTTTTCATGTTATCTTCTGATTGTTCTGATTGCACTTTTATTGTCTGCGGAATCTCCGCAGCATTCCATACAGTATCTGAAACAGCAGATATCCGATCACAGCCCCCAGCACATTGGTCAGGATATCGTCCACCTGAAAATATCCCCTGCCGGTGATCAGCTGGATCGTCTCCACACCGAAGCTGGTCACGAATGCCGCAAAGGCATTCCTAAAAAAACCCCGAAGCCATGGGAATGCCCAGGGACAGATAAATCCATAGGGAATAAACAGCAATACGTTTTCCACGACATACGCATGGTTCCTCGCATTCGTCCCCCAGGTAGAGAACAGTTCCAGGTCCATGCCGATCCGGCTGCCATCCTCTCTGGAGAAAAAAGTGATCACCAGAATGATCATCAGATACAGAGAAAATGCCATGAGTCCCGCCATGGGAAAAGCATCCTTCCCCTTACGCTCCCGTCTGGCATTCAGTCCGTTCAGGAGCAGTCCCACAACAGCCCCCGCCATGATCCCGTAGGGAAGATAGGCCAGGGTCTCCTTCAGATCCTTTATGATATATTTTAACATCATCTTATTATTTCCTTACATTTGATAGGTATCCCAATGGGAAGGTGCTTCCTCCCATATCTTCTTATCCTCGAATAAGCGGTCATTCATCCAGCCGACGGCATCCACCACGCCATCCTCGTCAAAAGAAAAATATGCTCTTTTCTTTTTTTCCTCCGGGGTCTTAAAATAATTAAAAGGCTCCGGCCATACCGTCACCATAAGCTTTTTACCGCCCTCGGAGTCCTCCGGATCCTGTGTCTGTTCCAGGCGGTAACGCATCCCCTGGTGGCATCCGGTGAATTCCGTCTTTTTTAAATATTCCATCGATAATATATCATCACGCTGTATCATGTATCTTCATCCTTAAAATCTGTCATTCACAATCCGGAGAATGGGTCCTCTCCGTAATCTTTATAGTATCATGTATCCGTCCCGAATGCAAAGTCAAATATGCAGGCTGATCTCCTTTTTCAGCTGCCTCATGATCTTTTTTTCCAGTCTCGAAATATAGGACTGGGAGATTCCAAGAAAGCTTGCCACTTCCTTCTGTGTCATCTCCTGTCCGTCCGGGGTTCCCAATCCGAACCGCAGCCGTACAATGGTCTTCTCCCGGTTTGACAGCTTGCTTACGGCATTCATTAAAAGTTTGCGCTCCACTTCGTTCTCTATCCCTCTGTAGATCACATCCTCATCCGTTCCCAGGATATCCGACAGGAGCAGTTCATTGCCGTCCCAGTCCACATTTAAGGGTTCATCGATGGACACTTCCATCTTCGTCTTATTATTCCGCCGCAGGTACATCAATATCTCATTTTCAATGCACCGTGAGGCATAGGTCGCCAGTTTGATATTTTTCTCCGGATTAAAGGTATTGATGGATTTGATCAGTCCGATGGTGCCGATGGAGATCAGATCCTCCACGCCCACTCCCGTATTATCGAATTTTTTGGCTATGTAGACCACAAGACGCAGGTTATGCTCGATGAGGATTGCCTTCGCCTCATCCTCATACTCCGTTCCCAGATCGCCGATGACCTGATTCTCCTGATCACTTTGGAGGGGAGGCGGTAATACTTCCGCTCCGCCGATATAGTGAAGATCACCTTTCCGATGTATGGGAAAAGGCTCCCTGCGTGTTATTTTCAATTTCATTTTTCCGGGTATTGCTATCTTTAAGATCATAATTGCTCCTTCCTGTCTCCCGGCTGCAGCAATGCAGGATGCAGCAGCATAGGAATTTCTTTTCCGGCAATTTCCTCTTCACTCACTGCCAGATATACATTTCTGCACACTTTTTCCACGCCCCGGTACCGGATCGTTATCTGCGGTACCGGATAACCGCTAAGGATGCCGCTGTTCTTCCCCACGCTGTGATAGGGGATGGCACGAAATCCCGAAGGTTCCTCTCTCCACAGGCTCTTAAATACCCTCACATCCAGCACCGACACCGGTGCTCCGCTGATAGGCTCTCTTAACGTATTGCCGGAATCGATCAGGGCGGGGACCCAGCATTCACCGTCCGTTCCCCGTAGGAACACCTGACAATACGCCGCGTACTCTTCTTCCTTTTTTCTGTGTCTCAGAAAAATGATACAAAAAAGGGCTCCCACTCCAAGCACCATGCAGGTGCCCGGGAGAAATTTTCTGCCTGCGGGAAAGCTTCGAAACACCGCCGCCAGCGCCCCTCCCATTAAAAAAGTATAAACGCACTGTTTTCTGAAATACAGCCAGAATCCCCTCATATTCCGTATGGGAAAAGCCACCCACAGCATGAGTCCCGTCCCCGGCAGAAGACACAGGAAAAGCTTTAGAAGCGCCGTTCCCTTCCATAAAAAAGGGAGCAGATAACATACCGCTCCGATCGCCGCCCCGGCTGTCAGCCGGTACCACGTGGCAGTGTGGCAGGTACTGTGATCCACCAGGATCAGAAGTAACAGGTTCATGCCGAAGTTCAGGAGGAACAGGCTGTCAAAATACAGTTCATAATGCATCACACCCCTCCTTCAGAATCATTATAAGGGGTGTGGTCAGCAGATTTTGTCAAATTTTCACCCGCCGGAACCTTTTTCATTCAGTTATTTTCGACAGCAGTATCTTCTGTCTTTTCCAATCCCAGATAAGGTAAAATATTTTCATACAACTGCCTTATAATAGGGGCTGCCACCTGTCCTCCGTAATAGACGCCCTGTGGATTATTGATGATGGCTATGGCGATGACCTCGGGATCATCCGCCGGAGCGAAACCGATAAAAGAAGAAATATAACGTCCGCTCCCACGGGGCAGGGTCTGGCTGGTCGCGGTCTTTCCTCCTACCCGGAACCCCTGCACCTGCCCGTTCCTGCCGGATCCTTCCGCTACTACCATCTCCAGGATATAGCGCATGGTGGCAGAGGTCTCCTCCGACAGGATTCCGCTGCGTACCGGATAGGAAAACACCTCTTCCACCTCTCCGTCCCGGTTCAGCGCTTCGATCCCGAAATGTGGCGTAATTCGATTGCCGCCGTTGATAATGGAGGATGCCGTAGTCAGAAGCTGGATCGCCGTGATCTGAAAGGACTGCCCGAAAGCCACCGTCGCCAGTTCCACATTTCCCATGTCTTCCTTTTTATGCATGATCGTTGCCGCCTCCCCCGGCAGATCCACCCCGGTGCGCTGTTTTAAACCAAACTGCTCAAAATACCGGTAATACTCATCCACACCGAGGCGGAGCCCCACAGTAATGAGTGCCGGATTACAGCTGTTTTCCATACACTGCACAAAGGTCTGACTTCCATGTCCCACCGTCTTATGGCATCTGATCTTACGGTCATCCACAATGATAAATCCCGGGCAGGAGAAGTTGCTGTCCGGGGTCACGACACCGGACTCCAATCCTGCAGCCGCCGTAATGATCTTAAAAGTGGATCCTGGTTCATAGGTATCATTAATGCAGCCGTTTCTCCACATGGCATTTAATTTTTCCTGCTTCTGCTCGGCTGTAAGCTGCCCGGGGTCCACCGTAAGGAGACTGCCGTCTTCTGCCGTAACGGTCTCCATAGGCAGTGTATAGGGGTCATTGAGATCAAACTCCGGGTAATTGACCATCGAAAGGATCTCCCCGTTCTTCGGATTCATGACAATGATATAGACGCTGTCCGCCTCCTTGGCAGCACAGGCCTGTTCCGCCAGCTGCATGGCATACTCCTGGATATTTCTGTCAATGCTGATGCGAAGGTCTCTCCCCGGCACCGGCTCCACCCGGCGTTCTCCCGCCGTATCTACCTCGATTCCCTTGGCATCTGTTACGGTCAATATCATACCGGGCTCTCCCTTAAGTACTTCCTCGTAGACCACTTCCAGTCCGATGATCCCCTGATTATCGCCTCCGGTAAATCCCAGCACCTTACTTGCCAGTTCTCCGTAAGGGTAATATCTCTTATAGTCTTCGTCCACTTTTACCCCTGCCAGATCATATTCCCGGATTCTGTCACCGACAGTCTTATCCACGTTGCTTTTCACCCGCTCTATGGAGGAATATTTTTCCACCCGTTTCCTGGCCAGTTCCTCAGAGATACCCAGTTCCTTTACCAGCATGGCGATCACCTGCTCAGGTTCCTTGATCTGGTTATGGATCACGGATACGGTACAGACCGTTTTGTTATCCGCCAGCACGACGCCGTTACGATCCAGGATCCTCCCTCTTGCCGCTTTGATGCTTCTCTCCCTCTCGTGCAGTCTGGTAGCTGCATCCCCATAATAATCCGCCCGCCATACCATCAGGTACAAAAGTCGTCCAAGCAGGCCGCAGAACACTGCCGTACATAGGAAAAATATGGTCATGATCTTTTTGCGGTGAAAAAATCGGTTCTGATGATCTGCCATAAAAAAACCTCACCCACGGAGCTTTTTACATTTTATGGCTCCAAAGGTGAGGCTATTCATTCCATGAACGTCTATTTATTCATTTTGCTGATTCAGCAGATTATTGTTCACCGGGCTGTCACCCAGGGTATCCTCTCCGCCGACATCCGCTCCCGTAACGGGATCGATCAGGCCGCCGTCGATCGGACTTACCAGATATCCGGTAGCAGGATCCACAGGGTAATTTCTCCAGTCCTCAGAAGTTGTGGGAGACTCTTCTCCCTCTCCGGTTCCGGTGCTCTCTCCGCCCGTCTGATCCGCAGGATCGGAAGCGGTATCTGCTCCGTCACCGTTATTCTGGGTATCCCCGTCTTCCGGTTTCTGTGTATACTGATTCGTAATCTCGATCTGTTTCTCTGCCAGTTCCTGAATTTCCTTCTCAGACAGCTCCTCCGTCATGAAGATATTCAGATAAGGCAGTACTTCCGTCAGAACATTTCTAACGATTCCCGTTGCGAACTTTGCATCATCCTGAGGGGATGCATTGGCACGGTCCACGACCACGTAAATGGCGATCTGAGGATCATCCGCCGGTGCATATCCCATAAAGGATACAACATATTCACCGTTTTTACGAGGAATGGTCTCTGCGGTACCGGTCTTGCCGCCGATGGCATATCCGGCAGGTCTTGCGGTTCTACCGGTTCTGCGGTCACCGCCCTCTTCCATAACGGTAGCTCTGCAATACTGTCTGATCTTCGCCGAAGTGCTCTCTGAGATGGTCTGTCGCAACACTCTCGGTTCAATGTTTTGTACCGTGGCTCCACTGGAATTGGTGATCTTATCCACCATATGAGGCTCATAATAGTAACCGCCGTTGATCAGGGAGCAGAATCCTGTGATCATCTGGATCATGGTCACATTGAAGTTCTGTCCGAAGCTATTGGTCGCCAGGTCAGCGCTTCCCATCTGGTCTACCGGGAACAAGAGACTGGCGGTTCTCGCTTCTCCTGCCAGATCCACGTTGGTCTTTAATCCAAAGTTAAAGGTCTGCTGGAATTTGGCAAATTCCTCCTTGCCCATGGTGGCAGCGATCTTCATTAACGCTACGTTGCAGGACCAGGCAATGGAATTCTGTACCGATACATCGCCTTCACCGCCGGAACGGTAGCTGTGGCATTTGATCGTATGGCCGCCGACTTCCAGATATCCGTTACACTGATAGTGCTCGTTGCCGGTGATGGCACCGCTCTCCAGTGCTGCCGCCACGGTAAAAGGCTTCGCCGTGGATCCCGGCTCGTAGGTGGTGGAGATACAATAGTTCTTCCACAGGTAGTTCAGATTATCCAACAGTTCTTCATCCGTCAGGGCATCGATATCTTCCTGGGTAAAATAGGTATCTGTCTTCGTCAGTACCTGATAACCGTTGGCATTGGTCACCATCTCGATCTTACGGGATCCCAAAAGGGCATCCGTATTCCTGGTATCGTTCAGGTCATAGGTAGGATAGCTTGCCATGGCCAAAATATTGCCGGTATTGACTTCCATGATGATGCAGCCCACATTTTCCGCGCCGTTGCCGGGATGTGCCGCATCCTTATGCTCCTCGTTAAACTGCTTTAAGTATTTCTCCACAATGCCCTGAATATTAGCATCAATGGTACTGTGTATCGTGTTGCCATCCACTGCCGGCTTGATCGTACGTTCCAGGTTGGCATCATCATTCAGATAACCGTACTCTCTTCCGGTGGTTCCGTTCAGGACATCATTGTAATACTCCTCGAGTCCGTACTGTCCTTCATTGTCCGCTCTGGCAAATCCGACCACATCTGCCGCCAGAGAACCGTTTGGATAGACTCTCTTATATTCCTCTTCGAACCAGACACCACGGATCTTACTATTCTCCAGTGCTGCCGCCTGGAATCCGCTGATCTGGTCATAAGTCATCCTCCGAAGAGGCACATACCACGAAGATTCGGGATGAGACGTTACATACTGCCGCACTGCCGTCATGTCCAGATCCGGGAAATTCGCAGCCAGCGCTTCCATGGTGGGTTCCAGATAATCCTCCCGGTCCAGCATTACCCTGGAATCTATGACCAGGTTATACACCTTTTCACTGACGGCAAGCTTCGTTCCCTTGGCATCCACGATGTCACCACGTCTAAACGGCAGGGTGATGGAATCGTATTTTTGCTGGGAGAGCACCTGCTTCTCATAGTCAGCTCCGTCCGCTCTCACGATCCATGACAGACGAAACGACAGCAGAATAAATGCCAGTATGATCAATACATACAGGCATAACAGTTTCTTCTGCATTTTGATACTGAATTTCTTGGGGTTCTTCTCCTTCACACGTTCTGCCTCCCGTGCTTAGTTCTGACTGCCGTCAGCCTGACGCATATAATCGTTGCTGATGCCGGCATAAGGAATTACCTGCCCTTCTGTTGCGTAGGTCATTCCCAGTTCACCGATGGCAATTTTCTTGATCTCTTCCAGATTCACACTGCTGGTGATACGGCTGTATTCTTCATCATTGGACAATTTCAGAGCGTTCAGTTCACTCTCCATTCTGGATACTTCCGTGATCTTTGTGGTCAGCTGTGACTGCATCTGAATATAGTTCACCAGGAAAAATGCACATGCCACCAGTGCCACCATCAGAAAAGTCACATAGCCGATGCTCATGTGTCTTGCTTTTTCTCTGTTTTTTCTCGTCTCATGAGACAGCTGTCTCCGGGGCTCTTCCATTTGTCTCCGGACCTGTAAGTCTCTTGCTGTATTATCATATATGTATGGGGTATTACTTCTTCTCTGTGTCATACTTTATTCCCACTTTCACTGATTAAAGTTTAAAGCTCTTATTTCTTTTCAAACACGCGTAACTTTGCGCTCTTGGACCTGCTGTTTGCTTCCAGTTCTTCCGCACCGGGAAGGATCGGTTTTCTGGTGATCACCTTTCCCTTGGAGACCTTACCGCATACACACACTGGGAATTCCGGAGGACAGGTACAGGGATTTTCATTCCTGCGGAACGCATTTTTCACGATCCGGTCTTCCAGGGAATGGAAAGTGATGATACAGAACCTTCCGCCGGGATGTAGCAGATCGATCAATTCGTCCAAAGCCTTTTTCAGTACTTCCAGTTCCTGATTGCACTCAATGCGGATCGCCTGGAATGTCTGCTTGGAGGGATGTCCGTTCTGTCGCATTTTCGCCGGAACTGCGGCCTTGATGATCTCATTTAATTCAAAGGTAGTCTCAATGGGCTTGTCCGCCCTGTTTTTTACAATATGTTTTGCAATGTTTTTCGCAAACGGATCTTCGCCGTAGTCCCGGATGATATGATACAGCTCCATCTCGGAATAATTGTTCACGATGTCTCTCGCTGTCAGGGTCTGCCTGCGATCCATCCGCATGTCAAGCGGTGCATCAAACCGATAAGAAAACCCTCTGTCCTCGGTATCTAACTGGTAGGAAGAGACTCCCAGATCCAGCACGATGCCGTCCACACCGGTGACTCCGTATTCTCTGAGTGCCTCCACCGCATTCACGTAATTGTTGCGGATCACGGTCACTTTATCTCCAAAGCATCGTAATCTCTCCGATGCCGCCGCGATCGCCGCGTCATCCTGATCGATCCCGTAGAAATGTCCGTTCTGTAAGCGGCTGCACACCTCATAGGCATGTCCGCCGCCTCCTAAGGTTCCGTCCACATAGATGCCGTCCGGTCTGATATTCAGTTGTTCGATGGTCTCATGCAACATCACAGAATAATGATTAAATTCCACGACGGTCATCCTCTCCTGCTTCTTTAAATCTGCTTCTTTTAAATAGTCAGTCCCAGTCCTTCCATGGCGCCGGTGATCTCATCCATATCCGCATCCGAGTTCACGGTCTCCCACTTATCCTTGCTCCAGATCTCCACGCGGCTGCCGACTCCGACTAACACCACATCTTTTTCCAGTCCGGCGAATTCTCGCAAGTGTGCCGGCAACAGGATTCTTCCCTGCTTGTCCACTTCCACCGTAGCCGCACCGGCTAAGAAGAAACGGGCAAATTGTCTTGCTTCCTTATTGATCAGAGGTAATGAGGTCAGCTTCTGTTCAAAAGCATTCCAGTCATCGCCCGCATACACAAATAAGCAGCCGTCCATTCCCTTGGAAATCACAAATTCCTCGCCTAAAGTCTCTCGGAATTTCGCCGGAATGATCAACCTGCCTTTCGTATCTAACGTATGGTTGTACTCGCTCATAAACATCGCACTCACCACCATTCATCCAAAATGGGACTGCCACGAAAAAGGAGGTCATTTTTTCATAAATCTACCACTTTGTGGCACTTACCTCCACTTTCTCCCACTTTTATTATGATTTTATACTAAATTAAGGGATTTTACAAGAGAAATCAAGTGGCTTTTTTCGACGGCAGAATCAAAAAAAGCGTTCTGTCCTATGACAAGAGCGCTCTTTTCCACTATATGTGGTAAAAAAATAAGAGCAAACACAATATCTATGTATTTGCTCTTATTTCGATATTCTTAATAAATTTTTAAAAAATTTTAATTTTTTTCCACTTTCGGCTGTTTTTTCAGGTGCATACGTACCACAATGTCCGTCACCACCGCGAAGATCACCATACACAGGGATAATACCTGGGATACGGCGAGGCTCGTTCCGGGGATAAACAGGGTATCTGTCCGGATACCTTCGATCCAGAATCTGCCGAGGCCATAGCCTCCGAAATACAAAAGGCAGATCTCTCCCTCGAACTTTTTGTGTTTGCGGTATACCAGCATAATGATCAGAATCATCAGATTCCACAGACTCTCATAGAGGAATGTGGGGTGTACCTGAATATAATTCGTTCCCTCAATAATATGTGCCGCTACATTCTCGGAAATATCCCGGCTGCGCACCGCTTCGACAGGGAGCCGCATAGCCAGGAAATTATCGGTATATTCTCCGAACACTTCACGGTTCATGAAATTGCCCCAGCGGCCGATAACCTGTCCTAAGATCAGTCCCGGTACACACAGATCTCCCAGCCGGAAAGGGCTGATCTTCTTGATCTTGCAGTAAATGAACAGAGTCAGGAAAGCTCCGATCACGCCGCCGTAGATCGCCATACCACCGTTACGGGTATTGAAGATACTCAACAGATTGTCCTTGTAATAATCCCAGGCAAATACCACGTAATAAATTCTGGCACCGATCACTGAAAAGATCACGGCATAAATAGCGAAATCCCAAATAGTATCCGGATTCTCTCCGCTCACCTTCGCTTCATGCACCGCCATCAGGATACCCGCCAGTACACCGATGCCGATGATCAGACCGTAAAAAGCGATCTCGAAACCGAATACGGTAAAGCTTCTGGGAACATTTTCCAGGTAAATGCCTAAATGGGGAAATGAAATATCTCCTGCATTCATCATAATTATTATATCCTTTCTTGCTCATGTCTCCATACTAACCGGCTTCTCCGCGCTTTGCGCTCTCAAATCCGGAATGGACATTCGCTAATAGACAGATTACTCTGCCTGCAAGCAGTCTCGTAATCTGTCTATTGCGGATCTTAGTATTACACGTTGAATCTAAACAGGATCACATCGCCGTCCTGTACGACATAGTCCTTGCCTTCCATGCCGACCAGTCCCTTTTCACGGGCAGCTGCCAGAGAGCCCTGCTCTAAGAGATCCTTGTAATTTACAACTTCCGCCTTGATGAAGCCTCTCTCGAAATCGGAGTGGATCTTGCCGGCTGCCTGAGGCGCCTTGGTACCGATCTTGATGGTCCATGCTCTGGTCTCATCCTCTCCTGCGGTTAAGAAGCTCATCAGACCTAAGATATGATAGCTTGCCTTGATCAGCTTCTCCAGGCCGGATTCCGTTAATCCCAGATCATCCAGGAACATTGCCTTCTCGTCATCATCCAGTTCGGAGATCTCTTCCTCGATCTGTGCGCAGATGACGAATACTTCGCTGTTCTCACTTGCAGCGAACTCTCGCACCTTCGCTACCATCTCATTGGATGCGCCGTCGTCTGCCAGATCATCCTCGGATACATTTGCCGCATAGATCACGGGCTTGTAGGTCAGCAGATTGTATTCCTTTATCAGAGCCAGTTCATCCTCATCGGTGACTTCCAGGCTCTTCGCCATCTTACCGCTTTCCAGATGCTCCTTGATACGCTCTAAGAGTGCCAGCTCCTTGGCATAGGTCTTGTCCATTCTGGCAGCCTTGACTACCTTGGACAGTCTTCTCTCAAGTACTTCCAGATCTGCGAAGATCAGCTCTAAATTAATGGTCTCGATATCCCGTAAAGGATTTACACTGCCGTCTACATGAATGACATTCGTATCCTCGAAGCATCTTACCACATGGACGATGGCATCCACCTCACGGATGTTGCTTAAGAACTGGTTGCCCAGTCCTTCACCCTTAGAAGCACCCTTTACCAGACCTGCGATATCTACGAATTCGATCACAGCAGGGGTCACTTTCTTGGAATGATACATCTCTCCCAGTGCCTTTAATCTGTCATCCGGAACTGTTACCACACCCACATTGGGGTCGATGGTACAGAAAGGATAGTTAGCGGATTCCGCTCCCGCCTTGGTCAAGGAATTGAAAAGTGTACTCTTTCCTACGTTGGGAAGACCTACAATACCTAGTTTCATAATATGTTAATCTCCTTCATTTTTCCTTTATTTTACGGGCTTTCCGCGATTCATGGTTTTGACCGAGTACCACATCGAGTACCACGGAGATGAATTTCGCATCAAGTTTTATACCACTTTTAAAGCGTCAGCCACTAAGTCAATTTCTCTATGTTTTTCATCCTCTGTAATGTGAACATACAGATTCATGGTAATACCGATATTAGAATGACCTAAAATCTTCTGCAGAGTCTTAGGTTTCATTCCGCCTTCAATGCATCTGGTAGCAAAAGTATGTCTTAAGACATGCATAGAAAATCTCGGAATACCTACACGGTCACAATATTTGAACAGTCCCGTGTCATAAGTGCTGTTCTTGACCGGAGTTCCCTTCCTGCAAAGGAATACTATGTCTTTCCATTCAATCGGCACGAGCTTTAAGCTCTTATTCTTTGATCTCTGGTTTTCAAGAATACGAATTGCTTCGTCTGTAAGAGGAATTGTACGGTAGCCGGATTTGCTCTTAGGTGGACCAACTCTCCACTCACCTACCTTATAGCGATATTCCATCGTCCTTTCGATCTTCATAGTACGATTTTCGAAGTCGATGTCGCTCCACTTAAGTCCTATAAGCTCACCTGTACAAAGTCCGGTCTGTAATACGAAGCGGTACTGATTCTCATAGCTATAGCCAACCACAGCATCTAAGAACTTCTTCTGAACGTCAATCGTAAGGGCTTCTTTCTTATCTGAAGGTTTTCCCATATCGCTCTTTAATGACTTCTTGCAAGGATTCGTGATAAGCACATCATTCTCCCTGGCAAACTCAAACATATTATAAAGAGCAATCCGCGTCTGGTATATGGTAGTCGTCTTATAGCCCTCATCAGCCATATCTGAAAAAATCTTCTGGCAGTGAATGGGCTTCACATCAGTTAAGAGTTTATTGCCTATAACACTCTTGATATTACGCTCATACCGTTCCGAATAGTTTCTGACCGTATTTGGTCTCACTGTCTGCTTCTTTATCCCTATCCAATAATCGAACCAGGCATCAACGAGCATATCCGTTGCCTGGTCGAGGTCACTATGTTGGTCTATATATGTAGCATCAGCAAGCCACTGTTTTACCTCTTGAAGTTTCTTGGATCTTTTCGTTCTGCGTTTCCCAAACTTATCAACAAATCTGGCGAAGTAAGTTCCGTTAGGTTGCTGAACGATTCCTGCTCCAATCTCCTTTCCTTTGAGATCTTTTCCCATTTAAGGCTCCTTTCTAAGCTATAAGAGCCCCAAATTAACACGCTATATTATACACCAACTAGGGCTCAAATGCAATGTTATTTCATTTTTTTGATAGCCGACAAACCGCGTGGTTACCCCATTTCTTGGGAATCCGCTATATCTCTATGTTGTCCGAAATGAACTTCTCAAATTCCTTTCTCTTAACGAGTTTCTTCTTGCCTACGTACAAAACAAAAGGACACCGCGGCGATCTGAGAAGACATTCCAACTTGTTAATCCCGATATTGGAATACTCTGCAGCCTCCTTTATGGTGAGCGCGACTTTACATTGAATAGGAACGGTCTGAACTTCAGCCAGCTCCTTGGCATATATACCGGATTCTTTGTAATCTCTGTCAGATATAACATTCATCTCACTCACCTCCCCTACAGTTCATTTCAAGGCATTCAAGAATTTCCTCACGGATTTCTGCACGGATACGCTCCATGCGCTTTTTGATAGCCTCATAAGTTCTGCCTTCATCATCTGCGATTTCTTTAAAAAGCCGTCCTTCGAGCAAATACTGTTTCATAATCTTTGAATCACTCTCATCCAGATCCTCAATGATTTCTTCCAAAAGTTCATAATCCATACGCATAAGGCTTACAAGTTGAATTTCTTCTTCATATAAAGAAGCATCCTTAATTCCTTTAAGAAGGCCCTTGTCCACTTTGCCGGTCTTAAAAGCATCTTCAATCATGATGTTGGTAGATGCCTCATTGAAGGTCGGGTCACTTGTGCCGGAGGTCTGTACACTGACTCCAAGCTCGCCTCTTGCATGGCTTCGTAAATACTCTTTTTCTGATTTAATCTTGTACTGAATCTTCTTCTCAGCTTTGCGGATGATCTTTGGAAAGACCGCATAATTGTTAAGCATTATAGACAGTCTTCCCTCAGCATCATTTGAACGATAGCTGCGAAGGATATCAGTTTCTTCGCCGTTAATTCTCATCTATCGCCGCTCCTTTACTGCAATTTCTTCATGTAGTACCACTCAAGGTATCTCTTGCGCTCTTGAAAGTCAGGAGTCGAAACCAACAAGCCGATATCAACTCTCTGAAGAAGGTCAATGGCCTCAATCTGTTTCGTGGTCAGATAAGGGCGAATACTTGTCCCAGCCTTAAGTCCATGCTCTTCACGAACCTGCTTTGCTGTCTTTCCAAGAACAATGCGATTTAAAAGATCTGCCTCATTACTGAAGTGATAAGGTTTGGGAGTTTCATGGATCAGCATGATGTTGTCCGTAAGCAACGGGAACTCTGTTCTTGCCTCAAGTAGGTACTTGATGAACTCTTCCATCTCGTTAAACTCTCATTTAGCTTATTCACAGTATGAATGGAGAGATCAACCTCGGCTCCCTGCTCGTAAAGTCTGTCCTTCACATCCTCTACGAATTTTTCTTTGAAACTTTCGTAATCCATATTTTGATTTCCTTTCTGTTTGCATTAGCTTTGGATCGTCACCCTCTGCCTGGTTAATGGCATCAAAAAAGCGCCAGACCCATGACCTCGTTTGAAGTCATAAGCTGACGCTTAAGATTGCCGGTATTCTTTTGCAAAAGAAATGGGCTCAGTGATTGGGATTTGTTCCCGTTCGCTTTGCCCATTGTAAATATAACACATCAAAAATCGCTTGAAAAGGGAACCGATGGGTAACTGACAGGTAATTCGTAGGTAATCAGCAGGTAATCCATAGGTAATTTTCTAATTATCCATGCAAAAGCCCCTTGAAAAACTCCTGCCCGAACTCAAGCTCTACCTCAATCCAGCCAATAGTAAACAATAATATGAAGCAAACAGCAACGGTCGCTCCAATGATTCCTACAGCAAGCCACTGAGTCGCTATCACTGATAAGATAAGAAGGATAATCATTGGAATAAATAACAAGCTTGCAGCCCTGCAATATGTCTTTGATATAAGATCTGCTACAAGGCGAAGTATTCCAAACAGCAATATCATAGGAAGTGCAATAAGTACCTTAATTAATCTCATGATCAAATGCCCCCTTTCTCTTCTCGTTAAGAACCTTATAAGCAATCAAACGAAGAACATACTCCGGCATAACACGACGTCCAAGCTCCCACTCCTGCATCGTCCTATAAGGAATGCCAAGCCAATCTGAAAAGTCCTTACGATTCATACCGGACTGTTCTCTGATCATTTTAAAAGCATAAGCCATCTTACGGCGCTCTGCTTCGGTATCATCCTTGGAGGTTCTTTCAACCTCAATCTCAATTCCTTCCACGTTATAAATCTCAGTCTTCATAGGCGCTCTCCTTCACTCATGTAGTCATTGCGTGTATCCTACTATAATTATAATGTAGTCAATGACTACACGTCAAGGCAAAAAATAGTGGCCTGGATATAACCAGACCACTGAATATCATGCCACAGCCTTCGTTACCGTTTCAACAATGCTATCAAAGCATACGCTCTGAATTACATCATTCCAATACCTACGATCTCTGACATCGCCAGCAAGTATTTGATCACACAGTTCATTCAACCTGTCTTTGCTTACGGCACCACTGCTCTCCGCCATCCAAAAGATAAGCTCTCCGCACTTAATTGACTTATTAAACGGTGCCTCATCTCGTGACTGAGCACTCCATGAATATATCAAGTGCCAATACTGAGAAGGATCTTTTACCCCTGCACGTTTAGCATTCAATATATAACCACCAGCGGGTTGTACATATCCTCCGCGAATCAATCTATCAGTGATAGAATGCTCCGCGTTTTCCTTATCAATATAGAATTGTCTTACCTGTCTGTTAATCATCTCACTTACCTCCACACTTCTTATAAACGGTTGCCTGATGAGCCTTGCTTGTAGATTGAACCTTCTCGATTATTCCTTCATCAACGAGCATCTTCATCTGTGATGCCGCTGTCCTTTTTGCTGAAGTTGTCATCCTAGCCCATTCTGGACCAAAAGGTGTAGAACATATAAATGTTTCGTCTTTTACCTTTTCAAGATACTTCTCGATCTTCTTTCTTATCTCTTTTACATTCGGAGTCTCAGTCCTTGGCATATCCAAAAATAACGTCGTAGCATATTCGATTAACTTGGATGTGCTCATACCTAATTTCTTTGCCTTTGCCTCCAGTGCCTTGTATTCATCATCGTTGAAGCTACAAAATGCTCTATGCATAGAATCCACCTTTCTTAAAAACAGAATTGATACCGTCACTCCTATTTTAATATAGCAGAAAGGCTTGATACCGTCAACCCTTTTCCGAATTCAAACAAATATATATGCTTTACGCATATGCTTTTAACGCTTATAATTTACATATGCAAAAAGCATATGCTAATTAGTTATATCTTTTTAGCATATAAATTCTTATGCTTATCTCAAAGGAGATGACTTATGTTTAAAACCGATAATGCAAAAATAGGTAAACACCTTGGTGATTTGATTAAGAACAGTGAACACAAGAATGACCGCCAGTTTTGTATCGCATATCTCACACTACGTGACGGCGAAGCTAATCCTGACGATATACAGAAAATGCAAAATCGTATCTGCCAAATAAAAAATGGCAAAAAAGGAGTTCAGATAGAAGACCTTCCAATCTTCTCTGAACTTTTGGGCGTGTCAATTGAGGATATATTAAGTGCTGGAACTGCCCTCACTCCTGTACTAAACAGAAAAACCAATTACTCAATCGCTTTTTCAAAAGATCCGGCAGAATGGGAAGCATATATTCAGAGGGACGACAAACTCATTCTTAATCCTGATGAGTATGACAAAACAGCAATTGATTACGCCCTTGAGGCAGGCAATTACCCTTTTCTTAAATATCTCACAGAGAATGGCTACATATGGTTCGTTGGGGATGATAAAAATGAATATTATCTTGGATTTGGTGCGGGAACTTCTATTAAAAGACGTAAAATTGGATTTCTTGATACTTTAGACTCACGTATGAAAAACCAAGATGATCTTCGCTTTAAGATGATAGCCTTGGCTATCAGAGACAACGATTTAGAAATGCTGAGCGTTCTTCATGCAAGAGAAATTCCATTGCTGTACACTATTAATCCAATACAGCATTGGACATTAAAAGATAAGCAGCTACCCTCATCTTCTAACATTGATCAGATGATTGACAGCATCGCTGCAAGTGATAGCACTGCCATATCATATTTCTTTGAAGAATTTGAGACAGAAGCAGAACTTAACTCATTACGAAGCACTTTTGTCTTCCCATACGCCGGACAAGTATTAGATTCTTTAATCCATAGCAAAAGGGTATTCGAGAGTAAGCTCTTTTTAGAAAAGGCCATAGAGCATAATAAAAAAGTGCAGAGAAAACTACAGAAATTGGTAGATAAAAGTAAAGCCAGCTGCAAAGAACTCTATAGTGCGACTCCAAATAACAATTATTATGATGAATCATATTTCCGTAGAGAGGCTTGGAGAGAATACTATTTTTACCCCAAAACAGGTTTCATAGCGTACTATATGCCATTCTATTCCAAGAACACTACAGGCTTTATTACCAATGTCATCAATGTAACCGTGTCTTCTGCAAATACTGAAGTACAGTTTCTTATTGATGAATTAAAGAAAACCTACAACACCTTTATCAAGCAGTTTGAGAAAAAGGAGGCTTAACATGTGTAATCCAATCTTTGATTATGATGACGGAGATTTCATTTACCAGACTTCCGGTAATATGGGAATCGATTCTGACGGCGATCTTCATATGCGCATGGGAGATAATATGTCGATGGACATGGACACCGGCGAACTACACTTCAACTCCGGTTGGAAAAATGATGATGACGATGATAATTTCTAGTACAGAGATAAAGCCAGGACTTTTTGTCCTGGCTCAATTTACATGCATCCACCCATGGTAAGAATAACTTTAGTATGCTTATAACCTTTATTCTTGCTACTGCATTCCATTACTATATAATAATCGTCATCATCTTCTGCTCTAACAACAATCCCCTGGGAATACTCAGTTTTCCAAAGCGGGCCAACACCATAATATGGAGCTACAACTTCATTTGTTGGGTTAGGCATTTCATAACTAAAATTGTTTTTAAATAACCACGCATGATAGTTCTTCAACGCTGGCGGAGCTCCCATAATTTGAAAAGAAATCATAATGGCAGTCTGAAACTGTAATTCTTCTTCAAGATTAATCACATATTTCTCAGTAGGATCTAGTTGATATTCACCATTATCATTATTTCTACTCTTATCTATATCATTCAACGATATCTTTTTCATATCAGTTTCCTTCCTCGTTTGGTCTAGTACCCGCATAAGGTCGCGGTTGCGATACATATTGATCTATCTTCAAAAATGATTCTCCCAATTCGTTTAAGCTTAATACAAGCATGTACTCTGCCACCTCTCCTGCATGATCTATATATCGCATGGGATCAAGTGATGCTCTGAACTCTTCAAATGAATCCCCTACTTCAATCCACTCATCCTCTTCTTTGTCATAATAGCAATGCAATTCACGCCATAGTGCCTCATCTATTTCCTCGTAGTATTCATCATCAGCAATGAAATTTGCCCACGGAAATAATCTAGGAAAAACATCTGTATATACGGTATACGGAAACCAATATGGATAGGAATACTTCTTAATTGAATTACCATCATCAACAATTAATTCGATTTCTCCTTTACCGCTACACTTATTAACCCATTCATTAGAATGAAGTTTTACTTGTCCTCCCTCCTGAATTATCTGCATAAATTTCTTTTGCGATAGCAGAAAATTGTAGTTTGTTATATGCTCCGGCAAATTTGTATATGTGAGCAATAACTTATTTGAGATATCATCCAAAAATACCTGATCTGTCGGGACGTTAACATAATATCCTTTTCCAGTTCCTCCACAGGTTTTTTGAATAGTATCAACCGACAATTTTTGCCAAATACACATATCATCTTTTGGATTATAAAGTACAACTATACAAGGCAAGGTATTAGTGGTCCAATAATTGTACTGTCTGTCATCTATATCACGAAAAACAACATAATCTCCTTTATTCTCTTTGAAATAGCTCTCCCCACTCTTTATTTGAAGAGCAAGAAGCTGTTGAACTTTGCCATCTGTATCCGTACGTTCCATATGAGCATCTATTCCTATATCATCAATAGGTTGTTCTCTAAACATCCACTCTGTTTTTGCAGCTATCAACGAACAATATGAAACGCCTATACGTTCTGTAGTATTTGCCATTTTCTGTCCCCCAATTTATCTATAAATCTATTTCTTCAGCATTAACAAACCAATCCCTCTTAATATCAGTGCTATCATCAAGGCGCAATATCAAGTTTTCATCACAAACAAAGCTTGCGTGCTTCCAATCTTTGTATGACCTAACTATAGCATTTATCAAAAATATAATAGTTTTTTCTATCTCTGATTCCGGTGGATTGGCTAAATCAAAAATCACTTCTGAAAGCGGAATTAAATATTCAATACAATAATACCTGCTATTATTGGAATAATCCGACACCATATTCTTTATCTCAAGAAATCTCCCTATATTGTCCACAAATTCAGGGCTCCATGAAAGTGAACGATAATATGACTGCATTTCCAAATGTGATCTAAACGCAAATCCATTTACGCAATAATCTTGAGTATCAAAATATCCAAGCCGCGACTTAATATATGCCATATTCCCAGGTCCTGCATAAAACTCGTCATCTAGCGTTTGTAAAGCCCCCTTGTAATACAGTTCCATATGGCCATTATGCTTCTTAAAAGTAACATCATATCTTTTAAAGAAGTCTGATAATGGTGTCTTGCAAAGCAACAGTCGCTCTAAGTTATTGTTTGTTCTTAAATCTGTTCCATTTAACCGCCTAGTGAGATGAAACATCTGGATGTACTCCAAAGGAGAATCTATCCCGTAATCCTCTAAATACTTTTTTACCCAATCGTATGGGTCCTCGTCAACCGAATCAATTGTTTCAAATACTAGCTCAAGTTCTTCCTCTGTGACATTTAAAAATTCCATTACTCCGTGTTTAAGCGACAGCTGATCTCTTGTATCAATATATATCATTTACATATCCCCCGAAAAAAAAGCCTACACATCACCTACTCAGAGCAGGAATACATAGGCAATAATAGTAATTATTATTATTGTGATTAATTTCGCTAACCTGGGTCTCAATATAGCTTGTTACAAATGAAATAATGTTGATATTTTTTCTTGGTCTCCCAAATATCGAGTACCATACCGAGTACCACTGGAGTACCATTTTTCTATAAATTATAATAATTTATAACAAGTTACATACGAGATCAAATTACCACGAACCCAGTAAATGCAAGGCTTTGATAAGGATGGTTGAGAAAAACAAGTAAAATCAAGGCTTTGTGGACAGTGACAGACAATGCAACCATCAAAAATTGAATAAGTTTACAGAGCAGGGATACTATTTTCACGAATGGTATCCCTTTTCTGTTGTCTTCCGCTCCCACATAAGCGAAGCATGGCACAAGCCGCAGGCATAAAAAACCTGTGGCTTTTTTATTGCCCATTTTAGGAAGGAGCCGGATAAATGAATTTAAGTGAAGCTGAAAAAAGGATGATCTATCAGGTCGAGGGCACCAGCCAGGGGGCCGCTCTGAATGAGATTTACATGACCTGGCGCTATGCACCTGACAAGGCCATGAAGGACACGGCGGAAGGCCTTTTGAAAAAGCTCCGTCCTCTCTCCGATAAGGAGTGCATGGATGTGATCCGGGATGTTCAGAAGAATTACCGTCTGCCCGGCAAGGCAAGGACTATCGGGGAAATGTTGGCGGAGGCCAGGCAGCAATCCGGTGCCCAGAAGATGGCCGGTCACGATATCATGGCCCTGGAGCGGTTCGATCCCGATACCCGCCACATGATCGTCTTTGACGTCCTCTCCCATGAGTCCCCCATGGGATACAAGGGTGATAAAATGCGCCTGTTCCTGACCGAAGCCGGATACGGAAAGGCCCTGGAGAACCAGGACAAGGGATTTATCAAAATAAAGAACCATGCGAAGGTCATAGCTGGCAACCTCCGCTATGACCACAAAGACCGTGAATTGTAGGGAACTGAAAACTGTATCAAAAAAGGTGGAAAATCCGCTGTTCCTTCCCCTCTGTGCCACGAACCGAAAGGGGCATGGATGTTTTCCCATGTGAAGGGTATGGGAGAGATACAGACGGAGGAAACACCGAAAATCAACACTTTTCAAACCATGAGGAAGGAGGTATCAGGCATGGCAGTTTTTCGCATTGAAAAGACCAGAGATTACACGGTCATGTCAAACCATCATCTGCGGGATATGTCCCTGTCGCTGAAAGCAAAGGGACTTCTATCCCTCATGCTGTCCCTGCCAGAGAACTGGGACTACACCATGAAGGGGCTTGCCCGTATCTGCAAGGACGGCATCGACAGTATCAGCGGCGGCATCCGAGAGTTGGAGGAACACGGCTATCTGATCCGTGAGCGCGTGAGAGGTGCAAACGGTCAGCTTGGTTCGATCGAGTACACCATTCTGGAGCAGCCTAAAGAGCCAACACCTGCACAGGAAAAACCTATACGGGAAAATCCCGTACAGGTAAATCCAACATTGGTCACGCCTGTTCAGGAAGAACCCGCCCAATTAAATAAAGAAGAATCAAGTAACTATCCATCAAGAACTGATTTATCAAGTACGGAACTATCAAATCCTATCCGATCAAATCCCCCTACCCCCGTAGGGGCAAGGATGGGAACGGATGGGATGGGAGCCAGAGAATGTTATCGTGAAGTGATTTTGGATAACATCGAGTACAGCTATCTGGTGCAGGACAGCCATATCGACCGTGAGCAGCTTGACGAGATCGTTGACCTGATTGTGGATACCGTATGTTCTGCCCGCAAAGTCATCCGCATTGCCGGAGACGATTATCCGGCGGAGGTGGTAAAGTCCCGGTTTATGAAGCTGGACAGTTCTCATGTTCAGTATGTCATGGACTGTATGAAGGACAACACCACCTATGTCCGCAATATCAAGAAATACCTTCTGGCGGCACTGTATAACGCCCCGACCACCATCAACAGCTATTATTCTTCCCTGGTGCAGCACGA
>DLZQ01000052.1 GCA_003447295.1 Lachnospiraceae bacterium | reverse complement strand
AAGCACCTGGCCACTTTCCTTTAGAAAATCCACAGTTGTAGCTAGCATCCGAGTCCGGGGCGGGCAGTCCTTTCTGCGTGGATTTAAAAACAACTATTTAATTAACTCTCAAGTTACTGACATCTTTTCTCAATAATCATTTCCCCTATTGACAAAATAAAGAATCCTTACTATAGTGTTCCTGTAAAGAACTACTAAAGGAGCATCTATGGAAGAAGCGGCAATCATAGAACAACTTACCCTGTTCGGACTGAGCAGGCAGGAGGCTGCGATCTATCTGTGCCTTCTTCAGAATGAAGAACTGACCGGATATGAAGTGGCGAAGCTGACGGGGATCTCCCGGTCGAATGTATATAATGGCCTGGCATCTTTAGTGGAACATGGTGCCGCATATGTGATCGAAGGCAGTGCTTCTAAATATCTTGCGGTATCGTTAGAAGAGTACTGTGACAACAGACTTCGTTATCTGACGGGAGTGAGAAATGCACTGATCGCCGGCGGACCGAAGAAGTCCCTGCCTAGGGAAGGCTATATTACCATCGAAGGGTACGATCATATCTGTGACAGGCTCCGGCATATGCTGCAGGATGCACAGATGCGGATCTACTTTTCTGCCTGTGGAGAATTCCTCGAAGCATGGAAAACGGAGATTGCAGCGTTGGTGGCTGCCGGGAAAAAGGTAGTACTGATCTCGGAGGATAACAGAGAATTGTTTCCGGAAGATACAGAATTAAAGTCCGGAATCATAGAGTATCTCGTTCCGGAGCATTTCAGAGAGCCGGAGGAAGAGGAACAGCGGTCAGATCAGATCCGTCTCATCATAGATTCCGAGTACATTCTCACCGGTACGGTGACCGGGAAGAGTGGTGATGCCTGTCTCTACAGCGGGCAGAAGAACTTTGTCAGAGTATTTAAGGACGCTATGCGTAATGAAATTGCCCTGATAAAAATTGCACATAATAAGTAAAGAGAATAGCGCTTTCTGTTGTGGAAGAACAGAAAAGCTGTTATAGCAGGTATCAAGGGCGGGGATTTTGTCCCCAACATCATGTTATAAAAAGAAAGGGATAGAAAATGAGTATCAGAGTCGCAATTTTAGGTTATGGTAATTTAGGAAGAGGAATGGAATGTGCAGTAAAACAGAACGATGACATGGAGCTGGTGGCAGTATTCACCAGAAGAGATCCTTCCACAGTGAAGACATTAACAGATGTGAAAGTATACAACGCAGACCAGTTACTGTCCATGCAGGACAAGATCGATGTCCTGGTGCTGTGTGGAGGTTCCGCCACCGATCTGCCGAAACAGACTGCAGAGTATGCAAAATATTTTAACGTGGTAGACAGCTTTGATACCCATGCGAAGATCCCCGAGCATTTTGCACAGGTAGATGCTGCTGCTAAGGAAGGCGGCAAGGTAGCCATGATCTCCGTAGGCTGGGATCCCGGTATGTTCTCTCTGAACAGACTGTATGCCAACGCAATTTTAAGAGACGGCAGTGATTACACTTTCTGGGGCAAGGGTGTCAGTCAGGGACATTCTGACGCAATCCGCCGTATCCCCGGTGTTAAGGATGCCAAGCAGTATACCATTCCCGTAGAAGCCGCACTGGAAGCTGTCAGAAACTGTGAAAATCCGGTATTGACCACCAGACAGAAGCACACCAGAGAGTGTTTCGTGGTAGCTAAGGAGGGTGCTGACAAGGCACAGATTGAAGAGCAGATCAAGACCATGCCCAACTATTTTGCAGATTATGATACCACCGTGCATTTCATTACCGAGGAAGAGTTACAGAGAGACCATGCAGGCATTCCTCACGGCGGATTTGTATTGCGTACCGGTAAGACCGGCTTAAACGGTGAGCATGATCATGTGATTGAGTACAGCTTGAAGCTGGATTCCAACCCGGAGTTCACTTCCTGCGTACTGACTGCTTATGCAAGAGCAGCTTACCGCATGAATCAGGAAGGCCAGAAGGGCTGCAAGACTGTATTTGATGTGGCACCCGCATATTTAAGCACTTTGACTCCGGAAGAGATGAGAAGTACTTTATTGTAATAAATATAGATTTAGAGGAGATACTTATGGAAAAAAAGGCATTTGTTACCAAAGATATGATCGAAAAGATTGCAGAAAAATATCCTACACCGTTTCATATCTATGATGAAAAGGGAATCCGTGAGAATGCAAAAGCACTGAAAGAAGCATTTGCATGGAATAAGGGGTACAAGGAGTTTTTTGCAGTGAAGGCGACTCCCAACCCGTTTCTGATCAATATTTTGAGAGAATATGGCTGCGGATGTGACTGTTCCTCTCTGACAGAGCTGATGCTGAGCAATGCCATGGGTGTAAAAGGAGAGGACATTATGTTCTCCTCTAACGATACTCCGGCCCATGAATTTGAATATGCGGCAAAAATCGGTGCTACCATCAATCTGGACGACATCACGCATATCGATTTTTTGGAGAAGACCATCGGTTATCTGCCCAAGACCTTAAGCTGCCGTTACAATCCCGGCGGATATTTTTCCATCAGTAATAACATCATGGACAATCCGGGAGATGCCAAGTACGGCTTTACCACGGAGCAGATGTTCGAGGGATATAAGATCCTGAAGGCAAAGGGCGTGGAGAATTTCGGTATTCATTCCTTCCTTGCCAGCAATACGGTAACAAATGACTATTATCCCACGCTGGCGAGAGAACTGTTCGAGCTTGCTGTCAAGCTGAAGGAAGAGACCGGCGCGCATATCACCTTCATCAATCTGTCCGGTGGTATCGGTATTCCTTACCGTCCGGATCAGGAGCCTAACGATATCCGGGCCATCGGCGAAGGCGTGCGTAAGGTATACGAGGAGGTTCTGGTACCTGCCGGTATGGGTGATGTTGCAATTTACACAGAGCTTGGCAGATACATGATGGCGCCTTACGGACATCTGGTAACCCAGGTGATTCATGAGAAGCATACCCACAAGGAATACATCGGTGTGGATGCCTGTGCCGTGAACCTGATGCGTCCTGCCATGTATGGAGCATACCATCATATTACCGTGCTGGGCAAGGAGAATGAGCCCTGCGACCATAAGTACGATGTGACAGGTTCCCTGTGCGAGAACAATGATAAGTTTGCCATCGACCGGATGCTGCCGAAGATCGACATCGGAGATTATATCGCTATCCACGACACCGGTGCACACGGTTTTGCCATGGGTTACAATTATAACGGTAAGTTGAAATCCGCAGAGCTTCTGCTGAAAGAGGACGGCAGTGTGGAACTGATCCGTCGTGCTGAGACACCGAAGGATTACTTTGCAACCTTTGACTGCTTCGACATATATAACAAGATTGACTTTGACGCATAACACTTAGCCATAGGAAGGACGATAGCCCGGAATGCGAATGGACGTTGCAATTTTGGGGAGTGCAGAGCACGGAGAAATCGTTTGTGCATAGTATATACTGGAGGATACAAGGCGATGAAATATCCGAAAAATATACAGCAGGGAGGGACCATCGGATTCGTGGCCCCTTCTTTTGGCTGTCAGATAGAACCTTATTACAGTGCATTTGGTAATGCACAGAAAAAGTTTCGTGAACTGGGATATCAATTACAGCCTGGTCCCAACTGTTATACGGGAGAAGGCATCGGCATCAGCAATACGCCCGAAAAATGCGGACAGGAGCTGACGGACTATTATTGCAGTCCGGATAATGACTGCCTGATCTCCTGCGGTGGCGGCGAACTGATGTGTGAGACCATGAGTCATGTGGATTTTGACCGTCTGCGGGCAGCAGATCCGAAGTGGTACCTGGGCTATTCCGACAATACCAACATGACCTACCTGCTGGCAACCATCTGCGATACCGCGTCCGTCTACGGTCCCTGCGCGGCGGCTTTCGGCATGGAGCCCTGGCATGCATCTTTAAAAGACACTTTCGGAATACTTACCGGAGAGACCAAAGAGGTGCACGGGTATGATAAATGGGAAAAAGAATCCCTGAAAAACGAAGAACAGCCTTTATTACCATATAACACCACAGAGCCCAGAGTGCTGAAAAATTATCTTGGAAGACAGGCAGCAGGAGAGGATCAGAAGATCTGCTTTTCCGGCAGATTATTAGGTGGCTGCATGGACTGTCTGGTGAATCTGTTGGGAACCCGGTTTGACAGGACGAAGGATTTTCTGGAAAAATATAAAGAGGACGGAATCATCTGGTTCTTAGAATCCTGTGATCTGAATGTTTTCGCTATCCGCAGAGCCATGTGGCAGATGGAGGAAGCAGGGTGGTTTCAGTATGTTAAAGGCTTCCTGATCGGCAGGCCCTTGTGTTTTGGACAGGAGATGATGGGACTGGATCAATATCAGGCAATCCTCGCTGTGGCGGGAGAGAAGAATGTACCTGTGATCATGGACGTGGATCTTGGACATCTGGCACCGATGATGCCCATCGTCACCGGAAGCCTTGCGGAAGTAAGGGTATGTGACAATGATATTACCATTCGTTATGACTACCGGTAAAAACGTATAAATTTTCATAAATGGTATAGAAATAAAAAGGCTCATCCCGGGAGGAAGAGCCTTTTTGCGGTTGCGCGCCAGGGGCACGCTCTATTCGTTGAAAACGATATTAGCAGCCGAAATTGAAGTAGCCGCAGAATGCATTCAACCACTGAGAACAGTTAATGAATCTGAAACACATACTTTCTTCCTCCTTTTCCTGTTGCATGGTGTCCGGTTACGTCTGTGTTAGCTAAGCACAAATAGATTGTAACAATTTTGTAACAATTTATCCATAGGAGATGATTGGCAAAAAAATGGAAAAAGCAGGAAATAAGATTCGAGTATAAAAAGGAAAAAAGAAAGCGCAGAATCATATTGATTCTGCGCTGACTGCCGGCAATGGGACTTGAACCCATACGGTGTTGCCACCAACAGATTTTGAGTCTGCCTCGTCTGCCATTCCGACACGCCGGCATTCAAACACTCACAACAGAGATTATCTTATCATAGATTAAATGGGTTGACAAGACTTTTTTTCCGGAATATGTATACTATTTTTCTAGTCTTTTTCCACAAGATGTTGTATAGTAGAAGTGTATGAGTATACAGGAGCGCAACCTGTTGAATGGTCCTTTGGGATATGGTGGAAGCATGAATTGCAAAGAATTTGAAAAAAATATTCCTGATTTTATTTCCGGGAAACTGGATTTTTTAACCCTACAGGAATTCGGGGAGCATATGGAAAAATGTCCCGGCTGTAAGGAAGAACTGGTGATTCAGTTTTTGGTAACGGAAGGTATGCAGCGTCTGGAAGACGGAGATGCCTTTGACTTACAGAAAGAACTGGAAGTGCGTCTTTTGGAGGCAAAGCGCAAGATGAAATTCCATATGGCTTTTATGAAAACGGGAGCCGTGTTGGAGGTACTGACAGTGATCTTCCTGATGGGATTTTTAGGCTGGATCATTTCTTAAATAAAACAGGATAGGATAGAGAGATTATGAGTCAGAAACTGGTATTGATCGACGGACACAGCATATTGAACAGGGCCTTTTACGGAGTGCCGGATTTAAGTAATGCAGAAGGATTGCATACGAACGCTGTCTATGGCTTTTTAAATATTATGTTTAAGATCTTGGAGGAGGAAAAACCGGAGTACCTGGCGGTTGCTTTTGACGTCCATGCACCGACTTTCCGCCATCAGATGTACGAAGCCTACAAGGGGACGAGAAAGCCTATGCCCGAGGAACTGCGGGAGCAGGTGCCCGTCATGAAGGAAGTACTGAAGGCAATGCACATCACCATCATGGAGCAGGCGGGACTGGAAGCAGATGATATCTTAGGAACACTGGCGAAGAAAGCGGAGCAGGCAGGCATGGAAGTATCCTTAGTCTCCGGAGACAGAGACCTGCTGCAGATCGCCACGGATCATATCAAGATCCGTATTCCGAAGACGAAGCAGGGCAGAACGGAGATAGAGGATTATTATGCAACGGATGTAAAAGCCGCTTATCAGGTGACACCGTTACAGTTTATCGAACTGAAAGCGTTGATGGGAGATACTGCCGACAATATTCCCGGTGTGCCGAAGGTGGGAGAGAAGACTGCCCAGGCGCTGATGGTGGAGTACGGCTCCTTAGACAATATTTATGCTCATGTGGAAGAGATCCCGAAAAAAAGTATCAGAGAATCCCTGATCGAGCATAAGGATCTGGCGGAGCTAAGTAAGACGCTGGCAACCATCAGGACGGACTGTGAATTACAGCTGGATTATGAACAGGCGAAAGCGGAAGGCTTTTATACCCCGGAAGCCTACACCCTGTGTAAACGCCTGGAATTCAAAAATCTGCTGGGAAGATTTGAAAAAGAGGCCGCTGCCAACGACAGCAAGATTGCAGAAAGTTTCCGGCAGATCGAAGACAAAGCGGAATTTTTAAAATATCTGAAAAAAGTAAAAAAACAGGAAGAGATCGGTCTGTGGCTGATCACGGAGCCTGCGGATGCGAATACGAAGAAGGAAGAACTCTTAGGAGTGGCACTGTCGGTGTCCGATGAGGAGACCGTATTTTACGCTCTGACCCATGAAAAGGAACCGGAAGGACAGTTGAGCCTGTTTGTGGAAACTGTGGAGCCGGTGGATGATACTGCGGAGATTACAGCTGCTTTACAGGAGCTTTCTGCAGGGGAGAACATACAGATCGCTACCTTTGATGTGAAGAGACAGTATGACTATTTAGACCGCAGCGGCACGAAGCAGTATTTTGATGTGCTGATCGCAGCATACCTGTTAAATCCTCTGAAAAATGATTATGATCTGGAAGCTATTGCTTCCGAGCATTTGGGCATTCTGATCCCCGGAAGAGCAGAAATATTCGGCAAGAGAGATTTCCGGACGCTTGCTTTAGAGGAGCCAGGGAAAGCCATGGAATATGCCTGCTACGGAGCCTATATCTCCCGTAAGAGCAAAAAGGTTCTGGAGGACAAGTTGGAGGCAGCAGGCATGAAGCGTCTCCTGGAAGAGATGGAGATGCCCCTTTCTCTGGTGCTGTACGACATGCAAAAAGAGGGTGTCGCAGTGAAGAGAGAGGAACTGAAAGCGTACGGTGATGCACTGGTAGCAAGGATCGAGGAACTGGAGGAGTCCATTCATGCGCAGGCGGGAACGGAATTTAATATCAATTCCCCCAAGCAGTTAGGAGAGGTATTGTTCGAGACCCTGCAGATCCCCGGTGGCAAAAAGACAAAGACCGGCTATTCCACAGCAGCGGATGTACTGGAGAAGCTGTCGGCGGATTACCCCATCGTCCGGGATATTCTGGAGTACAGAGGCCTGACCAAATTAAAATCTACCTATGCGGACGGACTGGCTGCTTTCATCGAAGAGGACGGCAGGATCCATACGAATTTCAACCAGACCATCACCGCTACGGGGCGTATCAGTTCTACGGAGCCGAACTTACAGAACATTCCCATGCGTATGGAACTGGGCAGACAGATCCGCAAGGTATTTGTACCGAGGCAAGGCTACGAATTCATGGATGCGGATTATTCCCAGATCGAGCTTCGCGTGCTGGCACATATGTCCGGTGATGAACAGCTGATCGATGCATACAGACAGGAAGAGGATATTCATAGGATCACGGCATCCAAGGTATTCCATACTCCTTTTGAGGAGGTCACGGATCTGCAACGCCGCAATGCCAAGGCAGTCAACTTCGGCATTGTCTACGGCATCAGCTCCTTTGGATTGAGTCAGGATCTAAGCATCAGCAAAAAGGAAGCGGCACAGTATATCGAACAGTATTTTGCCACTTATCCGAAGGTGAAGGAATTCATTGACAAACTGGTGGCGGATGCGAAGGAGAAGGGCTATACGGAGACCATGTTCGGCAGAAGACGCCCGATTCCCGAACTTTCTTCCTCGAATTTCATGCAGCGGTCCTTTGGGGAACGTGTGGCAATGAATGCCCCCATTCAGGGAACAGCGGCGGACATTATCAAGATCGCCATGATCAAAGTATGGAAAGCATTGAAAGACGAAGGCTTAAAATCCCGTCTGATCCTGCAGGTGCACGATGAACTGTTGATCGAGACTGCGCAGGATGAGGAAGCAAGAGTACGCAAGATCCTTACGGAAAATATGAAGTCTGCGGCAGATCTGGCAGTGACACTGGAGATTGATCTGCACACAGGAAGCAACTGGTATGAGGCGAAATAAATGCGTTTTATAGGAATCACCGGCGGCGTAGGTGCCGGGAAAACAGAAATCTTAAAATACATCGGACAACATTATAAATGTGAGATCTATCTGGCGGATGAGATCGGTCATAAGGTCAAGGAACCGGGAACCGAGGGGTATCTTGCACTGGTGGCACTTTTAGGAGAGGAAATCCTCGCAGCGGATGGACAGATCGATAAGCCCGCAATGGCGGCGAAAATTTTCGCAGATCCCGCATTATTGGAACAGGTCAATGCCATCATTCACCCGGCAGTGAAAAAATATCTGGCAGACCGGCTGGAGGAAGCGAAGACCCGGGGCGATGTGGAACTGTTTTTCGTGGAAGCGGCGCTTTTGATCGAGAGTGGGTATGAGAAGATTGTGGATGAAATGTGGTATGTCTATGCCAGAGAGGATGTCCGCAGAAGGAGACTTTCTAAGAGTCGTGGCTATACCCCGGAGAAGATCGAGAGGATCATAACATCACAGCTTTCGGAGGAAGAATTCCGCAAGCACAGCAATTTTGTCATTGATAACAGTGACAGTCTGGAAGCTAGCTACAGACAGATCAGACAGAAACTGGAGGCGTATACATGGAGGGAGTAAAAGAAAAACAGGGACAGCTGGTATTCGGACTGGATATTGGTACGCGAAGCATCGTAGGTACGGTAGGATACTTAAATGGCGGGAAATTCCATGTGCTGGCGCAGCGCTCCAG
>DLZQ01000068.1 GCA_003447295.1 Lachnospiraceae bacterium | reverse complement strand
TTTCTTAATTAACTCTCAATTTAATCTCCGACACGATTCAGTGTCACATCATCCAAAGTTCCCCAACTGTTCATATTACACTGATATCTCACTCCAATAGTCAGGGTGCCGTCGGTGACTTTGATCCCGGAGACGATGGGATTCTGCCAGTCGGCATAGGTGGTGAGCATAAAGGGATCCGTAAGCTCCTTGCCATCGACAACTGCATACAGTTCCATGGAAGCATCCGCAGACAAATCCCCGCCCTGCGAGAAAGCGGACAGCTCATAAGTACCCGGTTCCAAATCGGTGAAACTCTGCGCAATGGAGAAGTCCATATCGGAAGCTCCGGACCAGAAATGGAACGCTACTTCACCGCTGTGGGCATCCGCAGCCTTCACCTGATAGTCGGTGGGATCTGTATCCCCTGCGTAGGTTACGGTCCACATGGAGGTATCGGCATCTTCGAAGCTGGGATTCTGCACGTAGTTCACACGCTCTACCGTTACTGTCGCAGTAACTTTGCTGCCGTCATCCAGAGAACCGGAAACAGTGAAAGTACCTCCGTTTTCCGTGTCAATAGCAGCCACATCATCCGCATTCCAGGTAACGGGAACCTGCTCTTTGGACCGATCGTTGTAGATGACACTTACGGTATCCGGAAGCTTGGCTTCTGCACCGAGATTGCAGGATACGGTAAGCGCGGGGATACTCTCCACTGTCAGGGGTGCCGTAGCACCGTATTTCAGATACTTAAAGACATTCAGAGAAGCCAGAGGATGTCCGGTGAAATCAAACATTGCCTGATTATCCCAGGAGCATCCGCCGTAATACTGTCCGGCATCTTTGGGATCGTAATCGGAAGCGTAGCTGCTTGCCCAGCCGCTGCCGTATTTTTCCCAGATAGCGGAATTGTCAGCATCTGCGGGACCTACCGGGATCCAGGTGCCTTCCCAGTAGAAGATACCTTCAGCACCGGCTTCACTGGCTGCCGCACAGACATCCCTTACTTCATTTGCCTGTCCCTGTACACTGGCGGAATAACCTTCCGCAAGATCGCCTGTTCCCTCCACGCTGTTGGCGGATCCGTCGCCGTCTTCTGCGGTATAGCAATAAGCATTTTCAGCGACATATACCTTTTTGCCATAAGTATCCCGGATATGGATAATTGTGTTTTTCAGATCATCCATGGTCCCATGCCAGTAAGGATAGAAGGAGAGACCCACAATATCGTAGTCAATTTCTTTTACCTGTAAACCGGTCAGTAATGTATCCAGCTTCTTCATATCATCGATATTTGTATAGTGTACAGCTACAAGAATATCTTTGCCGGAATCCACTGCTGCTTCCCGGACAGCCTTGCTGCCGGCGGTCAGAAGCTTTCTCACATTTGCCACATCCGTTTCACCGGACATACCATTGTTGATCTCATTTCCAATCTGTACCATGCCTACATTGACGCCGGCCTCTAGAATCTGAGTGAGACTGTCCAGTGTGTAGTTGTAGAGAGCATCCGCTTTTTCTTCAATATTCATGCCTTCCCATGCCTTGGGAACGAACTGCTTCTTCGGGTCAGCCCAGAAATCGGAATAATGAAAATCGATGCAGACCTTCATGCCATACTGCGTAGCACGCTGACCCAGGGCAATTGCGGTTGCTACGTCGTTGTTACCGCCGCCGTAACCGTTGCCGTTCTCATCATAGGGATCATTCCAGACACGGAGACGGATATAGTTCACACCGGCCTGTGCCAGCGTCATGAAAACATCCTGTTCTTCCCCGTCAAAATTATAATATTTCACACCGCTGTTCTCCAGTGCCAGTACTGCGGAGGCGTCCATTCCCCGGTAAAAATCATCGGAAATGCCGTCGACCGGCTCCACATAGATGGTAGATTCCTCCGGCCCTTCCGGCATGGGAAACGCAGTAATATCGGTAACATCTGTTGAAGACGTACTTGCGGATTCGGCTATGGTATCCGTGGTACCGTTGCCCTGACCCTGATTACTACAGCCGGACAGACTGCCCATAATCAGTCCTGCGCTGAGACATAGAGCCAACAGGCGCGTGTGTGAATGCTTTGTAAAATGATGCATAAGAAATCCTCCCGTAAAACTATAATTGCACAACCGATTGCGCAATTATATTATAACATATTATAGCGTATATGCATTATAAAATATTGCAAAGCTGCGCAACAAATTCAGAAAGCATTGCGCAAAAAGAGCAGCTGTGGCGTATGCACGGCTGCTCTTAAAATTTGTGTATGAATATTGGCATTACGGTGTTCCCAGTCTGGAATCGTAGTAGTATTCAGTACCGGTACGGATCAGAGTGGATAAGTCGGAGGCATGTCCGGTCTGGATATATTCCACCATGTGCTTTTCACCGACACCATCATTGAGATCATAATATAGGTATCGTCGTTCCCTCTGCTGCCCCTCAGTCCAGGCAAAAGCCTCTTCTCCGGATTGTCCTTCCATCAGATTGATAAAAGATGCAGGCAGATCAGAGAAGGACAGCGGAATGTCCGATGTAGTATAAGGATGATGCTCGCCGACGCCTTTTACGAACAGAATAGGGTTCTGTCTGGCCTCAAAAGTCCGGCCTTCATCCGACAATTCGGAGTTGAAGCCGTGATCCGCCATCACAATGATGACAGAGTTATCATATACACCGGCTTCTTTTAATTTCTTCAGATAGCTGTCTGTCAGAGTCATGGAAGCCTGGATACAGGTAGGATAATCGGAAGATTCTACGACATTCAGGTCTTTGTCATAGCAGAAGGGAGCATGGGCACCCTCTAAATGGATAAAGCGGAAACATTTGTCCGGTGTCGTGGTGATATCGGTGGTCTGAAGGTCGTCGTAGAAGGTGCGGTCGCCCCATTCGAAGACATCGAAATCATAGCTGTCCGGAAGCTTACGGACTTTGCCGAAATTATAAGCGATGGCGTAGCAATAAGGCTTCAGGTCATAGGGGGCGAATTTGATTCCCCCCAGTTTTACCAACAGTTTGGCAAAACGAAAATAAGAAGTGACTTCTGCCCGAACCGGCTGCATGTTCTCGAAACGATCCAGATTACCTTCCGCAGTGGGATTCAATTCACTGTCATAGAGTCCCATGCGGTAGGAATCATTCTCCAACGCCTGAAATACCGGTGAATCTTTAAATACGGTATTCAGATAATCGTTATAAGTGCGATCATTTTCATACCAGAAGCCGGACAGAATATAAGGTACCGCATGTTTGGTACAGGAATAAGCACCTACGGTGTTCGTATAATAGGTGAAATCCTCAAAAGTATCTTCCAGTCCCTCCATTTTACCGTCGGCAATCATCTGATTCAGGGTCGGAGCATCTACGGCATCCAGCAACAGAATGATAAAATTGGTATCCTTAGACATTTCAAACATATTTTCCGTCGTGGTGGTCAGCACATCCTTGTTGAGACTATCCCGGGAGGACAGAGACAATGTAAATAGTGTCACAAGCAGCATCAGTGCCATGCAGAAACTTACGATTCCGGCAGCTTTCAGAAATTTCCGCAGATGAAATATCCGGATCAGGACGATAAACACGATCAGCATGATGATCCATAAGCCGATGGATTTATAACGGGAAGCCTGGTACTGATTCCAGTCGATTGCCAGTCCGTCCAGTCCCGGCAGACCAAAGATCAGGAAAGTTCCCTGAATGTAGGAGCAGATCATCAGGAGAGCGAAGCCGGCAGATGCAATCTGATAGAGTGTATGAGAGATCAGGTTGCAGAAAAACAACAGCAGAACAGAGGCGAGTACAGTAACCGCAAAAGTTCCGAGCACTGCGGGGAGCATGGTATACAAAGTGAACCAGAAGCTGGACTGATTGGTTAAAAACAGCTCCGTTGGCGCATACACAAACAATAAAAAGCAGGTAGAAATGGCAATAACGGCACCATTACCCGTGGAACGGATTATATCCGGTAATTTTCTTTTCACATTTTTTTCAGATACAGACATTCTATGATCTCCCTTAAATCTACACAAACAACTCAATTAAAAATACCAGCACACAACAGATCACGGATACCGGGAACAGCCCGGCACCGAGCCATGCGGCGATGATTCCGGCGATCAGTGCCACCAGTCCGGAGATGGGAGTCTGGGTAGCATGGATGATGGCCGGGAAGGTCATGACAGCCAGTGTCACATAAGGTACATAGTACAAAAAGGACTGAATAAACTGATTCTTAATGGGCTTGCGGATCAGTGTCAAGGGTAAGACACGGATCGTATAGGAGACGGCTGCCATAACGGCAATATAGATATAATTATTCATGGATGTTGTCTCCTTTCTCAGTGTTCATTGTCTCTATGGAAGCATTGGTTTCTATAACAGGAACCTGTTTTGTTTTCAAATCGGAAACTTCTGACGATGTGTCTGTTGCTTCAGGAGCAGTTCCCTCTGCGGCAGTGTTATTTGCCTCCGTCTGTTTTACCGGGAACAGGATCGCTGCGGCACCGGAGATGATCACGGTTAACAGGATGGTTCTCGTACCTTCCGACAGAGAAGAAATCCAGGGCAGGTAGTTGCAGGCAAAACTCAGCGCGAAGCTGATGGCTACCAGTGCTGCCACGATCTTACTTTTTCTGGCAGGAGGAATAATGATCGCTAAGAACATGCCATATAAAGCAACGCTCAGCGCACTGACCGCACGTAAGGGAAGCGCATTTCCGGCGATGATGCCGCAGGCGGTTCCGCCCGCCCAGGCCGGAGCGGCTAACAGGATCGCACCGTAGGTATAGTATGGATTCAGAATGCCGGGTCGGGCAATGGTGATGCCGAACAGCTCGTCTGTCACATCATAAGCAATGATCAGACGGTGGAAAAAAGGAGTTCCGGGGGAGAACTTCTGCGCCAGTGCACAGCTCATGAGCAGATATCTGGCATTCGCGATCAGCGTAATGATCGCCACCTCCAGATAGGTTGCCTGAGCAGCCACCAGGGTAAAGGCTGCATACTCTCCGGCAGAAGCATTATTCAGAAGACTGGCAAGGAATCCCTGCAAGGGAGTGAAACCTGCATGTCTTGCGGCAATTCCAAGGGAGAAGGATACGGCGAAATATCCCAGCGCGATGGGAAAACCGTCCCGCATGCCGTCGCAGAATACTTTTCTGCTGAATTTATCATCCATAATTATAATCCTCATCTTTCTGTAAGGCGCCTTTGGGCGCACCTGCTCTATTATAGCGCACATCCGGATCAGAGAAAAGGAGTAAAATTAATGTATATCGCTACATTTTCCACATAAATATAGGATAAGTAAGTATTCGCGGTGGATCGTGTATGAAAATCAAGAGAAAACGGTGGAAAAATGTGGCGGCTGCAATGCTTTTGCTGTGTGTGGTGCTGACCGGATGCGGTATGTCCGGGGAAGGGAACATCAAACTGCGTGATCTGGATTTTACAGTGCTCAGTGAAGAAAAGATTCCGGAAGAATTAAAAACTGTGATTGCGGAAAAGGGAAGCGAACCTTTTCGACTGACATATAGCGATAATCAGAATCTCTATATCAGCATCGGTTATGGGGAACAGAAGACCGGCGGTTACAGCATCGCAGTGGACGAATTATACCTGACGGACGATGCTGTTCATGTCAGCACAAGCCTCTTAGGTCCCGATATCACCGGACAAAAAAGCGGCGCAGGGAAACCCACTACGCCGTATATTGTGATAAAAACAGAACTTTTGGATAAGACAGTGATCTATGACTGACCCCTGATTTAAAATGTATTTTAAAGCTCCCTCAGATAATGACAAAAGGTAGCGGCTGCGCGGCTCTGACTGCGGCTTTTATCCCATAACATTTTCACCTCGCGGGAAGGAAGCGGTACATTTAAGGTCAGGGGAATGAGACTGCCGTTTTCAAAAAAAGGAGTCGCTAACGGCTCCGGCACAAATCCGACGCCCAGATTGTTCTGAAGCAGTGGGATGACCAGATCAGCAGTGGCTACTTCCATGGCAGGTTCATAGTCCAGATGCTGTTCGATAAATAATTTTCGGTAATATTCGTAGCTGGCGGTTCCATATCCAAGACCGATGATAGAATGGTGACGGAACTCCTTCAGAGTCATGGGATGGTCGGACAATGCAGCGTAGTCGGGACCGCCTGCCGGAACTTCCCGGAAAGTCATCAGATCTTCACATTCCATGGTATCTCCCAGTTCAAAGGGAGTGGTTACGATGGCGAGATCCAGACGACCATTCGTCAGGGCTTTCAGAATCTCAGGCGTTGTATTGTTTTGAATACGGATTTTAATATCAGGGTAAGTGCGCTGAAAATCATGCAGGTTCCTAAGCAGGAATAAATGCAGGGCAGTCTCGGTGACACCAAGCTCTATGGTCCCGGCACAGATGTCTTTCTCCCGGCACAATTCATCTTCCGCATCCAGCAGATGCTGGCAGGCAATCGCTACATGGGCGTAGAGTCTTCTGCCTTCCTCGGTAAGCTTCAGTCCCCGGGGCTCCCGGAGAAAAAGACGGCAGTCTAACTGATCCTCCAGAATATGTATGATCCGGGTGACATTGGGCTGGCTGCTCTTTAATACCATGGCAGCCTTTGTAATATTTTCATATTTGGCAACATAATAAAAGATTCTGTAATATTCAAAACTGATATTCATATAAAAATAATATGCCTCACATATAAACTATATATTTTTACTATTCATCAGGATATAGTATAATACGCGGTTGAAAAAAAGTAAACAGAGGAGAAAAGGTTATGCAACGCAAAATACATGGACAGATGTCAGAGTCTTTTCTGATCGCCGGAATTCTGTCAATCTCCGGTGGTCTGCAGGATGCTTATACCTATATGTATCGGGGAAAGGTATTTGCCAACGCACAGACCGGTAATATCGTACTGCTGGCGCAGAATCTGGTGGATTGGAACTGGCAGGCGGCACTTCGCTATTTTTCTCCGTTACTGTTTTTTGCATTGGGTGTGGCAATGGCGGAATGCATCCGCATGAGATACCAGAAGGCACAGAGGATCCACTGGAGGCAGCTGGTGCTTGTAACGGAAATAGTTTTATTATTTGCAGTCGGATTCTTTCCGAATGAGATAGATCTGCTGGCCAATGCCATGGTATCTTTCGCCTGCGCTATGCAGGTACAGGCGTTCCGCAAGGTGAACGGCTATGCTTTTGCCAGTACTATGTGCATCGGCAATCTGCGCAGCGGCATGGAATCCCTGTGCGCTTACGGAAAAACGAAAGATAAAAAGATATTGCAAAAATCCGGTTATTATTTCGGGATCATCTTCCTGTTCGCCATCGGTGCGGCACTGGGAGGACATATGATCAAATACATAGGAGCGAAGACCATCTGGATCTCCTGTCTGATTTTACTGTTCAGCTTCTTATGTATGTTCATTAAAGAAGAAAAAGAAGAGCATCCCGAGATCATGGAAGAAGAGCAGGAGATCCGGGATAATCTGAAAAACATCCGCAAAGAAGCAAAAGATGTGGAGCATATTCTGGAGGATGACTTCCGTTCCCAGATCGAGAAAAAATAACTTAAAAACTGGCGAAAAAAGACACCTTATAGTATAATAGCAAAGATTGCGCTATAAAAATATAAGGAGTGTTCAAAAATGACAGAGGTTAATAAGAATATAGATAGCGGGAAACCGAAAAAGACAGAAATCTTACAGAAAACCTGGGTAGTCTGTGCCCTGGCACTGGTGTGTACCTTCCTGTGGGGAAGTGCATCCCCCTGTATCAAGTTAGGCTATGCCTTGTTCGAAATTCCTTCCGGAGAGACCTGGACGCAGGTATTGTTTGCCGGAATGCGCTTCGTACTGGCGGGCATCCTGACAGTGCTGATCGGAAGCCTTTTACAGAAAAAGGTACTGGTGCCTGCGAAAACTTCCGCGCCCAGCATCGTGAAGCTGGCAATCTTCCAGACAATTTTACAGTATATCTTTTTCTACATCGGACTGGCGCATAACAGCGGAGTCAAGGCTTCCATCATCAATGGTTCCAACACCTTTTTCGTCATTCTGGTGTCTGCCCTGATCTTCAGACAGGAGAAGCTGGATGTGAAGAAGGTACTGGGATGTATCATCGGTTTCGCAGGTGTCATTGTCGTCAGCATGAATGGTCAGAAGATCGATATGGATTTAAGCCTGATGGGAGACGGCAGCCTGTTTTTATGTGCTCTGTCCTATGCGGTGTCTTCCTGCCTGATGAAGAAATATTCCAAAAAGGATAACCCGGTCATGCTCAGCGGTTACCAGTTTATCCTGGGAGGCATTGTCATGGTTATCCTGGGCTTTATCCTGGGCGGCAGGATCACCCATGTATCCGCAAGCGCTCTGCTCATGCTGTTCTACCTGGCATGTATCTCCGCAGTGGCATATTCCCTGTGGGGCATTCTGTTAAAATACAATCCCGTCTCCAAGGTGGCAATCTTCGGTTTCACGAATCCGGTATTCGGTGTGCTGTTATCCGCATGGTGGCTGGGAGAGGGCTCCGCAGAGCTTGGATGGAATGCGCTGATTGCGTTACTCTTAGTATGCATTGGTATCTGTATCGTCAATGTAAAAATAAACACCGGAAATAAAACGGTATAGTCAAAAATTTAAAACTTCATTCCGTATTTTACCAGATCAACCCGGTTATTTATCACTGCAATGCCATCTGCCCGTAAGCGGTTTGCCTGTTCATCGGCGCCGCCGAAGGCAAAGGCGCCGGAGAGTTCTCCCTTGGAATTGACGACGCGGTAGCAGGGGATATGGTCGGGATCCGGATTTTTATGCAGGGCATTGCCCACGGCACGGGCCATCTTCGGCTCTCCCGCCATGGCAGCCACCTGACCGTAGGTGGCGACACAGCCCTTCGGAATCTTTTTCACCGCTTCATAGATCCGCTTTGTGGGACTGTCGGTGACGAGATCATAGCTCTCTGCGATCATCCGGCGGATATCTTCATCGGGTATGGTGCCGTCTAGGATAATGGTGTTCCAGTGTTCTTTATTCTGATGATATGCGGGAATGACGGAAGAGAAGGTGCTGCGCCAGAAGTCCCGCCAGGCAGGATCGGTCTTCACATTCAGATGCAGACAGCCATCTTTTTCGTAAGTCCATAAAAAAGCCTTTTTACTGCCCTTCACCCGTACCAGCTGCCAGTTGGGATCGTGGAAGGGCATTTCTGTATAAGTATCCGGAAAAGACAATCCGTATTCCAGTGCTTCTTCTCGTGTTTTCATGCCGTCAGACCTCCTTTGTAAATCATTTCCTATAATGATGCCTACGGATTGTTCCGTGCTATGCACTCTCACAATCCGCCCCAATATTCGCATATCGTGGGATTATCATCCCACTTTTATGCTCATATCGGGGCGGGGCCTAAAGGCTTTCACCCACTTATGAGCAAGCTCATGTGGGTTTAGACCTTTTGACCCTGGCATCATTCATATAGA
>DLZQ01000003.1 GCA_003447295.1 Lachnospiraceae bacterium | reverse complement strand
CGTTAGACGGGTGGTGGTGATTTCGCTTGTTTACCCTACTGTCTATGTAGGCAAGCAGCGCAATGAGAAATGTACCACCCAAAAATAACAGGCTTAATACTTCATACATATCCATTAGCACCACCTCCCTTCTTATAAAAACGATAAGCCGGGAGGCTACCACCTTGCAACACGGTTGCTTCTCAAGAAGTGTATCATGCAGGGTAGTGCGTTTCAATTCTAATATTTCGTATACAATTCCACAACAAAAAAGTGCACAATACCATATTTAGTAGTCAGAGGAATAAAAAGAAAATTAAACGGACTATATATAGCAAAATAGAACTTTGACCCGGAATAGGCTGAAAAGTTTTTTCTAAGGTAAAAATTAGATTTTGTTATTTATCCATGGGACATTTTCACAGACTCTTCCGTCTAATAGTCATAAGACGTATACTTATGAGGAAGAAAGGACGAGGCATATGGGAGAGGTAGAACAACTGGTGCGCAGGTCGAAGAAGCGGAATCCGGATGCTTTCACGGAGCTGATGCAGCTTCATGAACGGGATATGTACCGTACGGCCAGTGCAATCCTGTCGCAGGATGCGGATATTGCGGACGCCATGCAGGAGACGATTCTCACCTGTTGGGAGAAAATAGACACGTTGCAGAAAAATCGGTATTTCAAGACCTGGATGATCCGTATTCTGATTAATAAATGCAAGGATATCCTGCGCCTGGGGAGGCGGATGGTCTGCGTGGAGGAATTGCCGGAGCAGGAAACGGGGAGTACAGTAGAGACGGAGGCCAATCTGGAATGGAAGGAAGCTTTGCAGGGACTGGATGAGAAATATCGTCTGATCGTGGTACTGTTTTATGCAGAAGGACTGCGGACAGCAGAGATCGGAAAATTACTGCAGCTGCCCGACAGTACGGTGCGCACAAGGCTCGCCAGAGGGCGGGAGCAGTTGGCGAGATATTATGCGGAGACAGAGGAAGGAGGCGGAAGAAAATGAGACCGATGAATGAAATAGAGATAGAACTTCCACAGATCGTACTGGATAGGGCGGATGCAGCCTATGCACAGATCAGACAACAGGCAGCGCAGGAGAGTCCTGCGGGCAGGAGAGTCAGAAGCTTTCCCCGGGCAGCAGGCATCCTGTTGGCGGTAGTAATACTTTCCGCCACAGCTGTCTCTGCCGCTGCCGTCGGAATCGTCGGTTACCGTAGGTACATGGCAGAACGCATGACGGACATTGGCACCGAGGAGTTGGGGCATTTGGAGATGGTAGCGGAGCAGGGCAATGTCACAGCAGAATTCAGTAGAGAGTTGACAGCGAGAGAACGGAGCATTTATGAGCAGCTGACAAGAGAATACGAAGCGGACGGCAAATATCCGGCGGGACAGATCCGGGAACTAGCCGAAGACGAGAACTATTCCGGCACTGGTGTGGCAGTCCGAAGTACTCCCGGAGAAGAATACGGTTGTCTGATCTATCTGCCGGATACTGTGCTCACAGAGGAAGAGTGGCTGGAGATTATAGAGTATCTGCATAAACTGGACTACAGCCTTCGGGAAAAACTATGGCAGCAGAAGTATTCCGAGGTTTCCTATTTTGACAGATATGAACAGATGACGGATGCGGAGATTGATGAATTATATGCCTTACTGGCTTCTGCACCAGTAGATGTATGGGGAATAGACAGCCGTAACCTGACAGCAGAGGAACAGAGCCGCTATGAGCAATGGACGGAAAAGTATGAAGTGGAAAATGCCTATACAGAGTCACCAATTAAGGTCATAACTGATCCGGAAGAATATGATGGACAGGAGCTTGCCTATTGCATCAGTGATGCGATGTTCTATGAGCCGGAGCGTGAGCTGACGGATGATGAAATGCTGCAGATGATCGATCTGGAGCACAAAAACCAATATATCTTTGAAAGGATCGGCCGGGAGATCGAGTGCGGAAAACGGGCAGGATGGCCACAGACATATCATTTGTAATAGAAAAGATACTTGACAATAGAGACCACATACTGTAGTCTGTAATTAGACCACAGCATGTGGCCTCTATACTTTTGCAAAAGTAAACGTGAAATATCAAAATTGATGTCATCAGGAAAACAGTAGTAGGAGGAAACAACATGGCAGAGATTCAGTTAGGTGTGGTCGAGGCGCAGTATGCGGATATGATCTGGGAGCACGAACCGGTGTCTTCTTCGGAGCTGGTGAAGCTGACGGAGGAAGCATTTCATTGGAAGCGCACCACGGCGCATAATGTGCTGCGCAGACTGTGCGATAAGGGGCTGTTTCGCAATGACAACGGAACGGTGACTTCCCTGATCTCCAGGGATGAGTTCTATGCGATGCAGAGCAGACAGTTTGTGGAAGACACCTTTGAGGGGTCATTGCCTGCGTTCCTTGCCGCATTTACGAAAGATCGTGCGCTGACCGCAGAAGAAGCTACGAAGATCCGTAGGATGATCGATGAGGCAGAAGGGGGAAAAGAATGAGCTGCATATTTTCGGGTGTATTACAGATGAGTATTGCCGCGGCATGGATGATCCCGGTCGTAATGGTGCTCAGACCCTTGCTGAAACGGGCACCGAAATGGGTGAATCTTGTGCTGTGGGGGCTTGTGGGACTGCGGCTGGTGTGCCCTTTTGTGCCGGAGAGCCGGTTCAGCCTGATGCCGAAGCAACCGATATTGTCGGGCTATTTGTACGGAAATACGATAGGCAGTTCGACAGGGAATGCGTTCCGGGCTGATACGCTGCAAAACGGAACTAATTTTTCCAACAATATTTCCCAGGCAGCTTTAGACGGCAGCATGGGCGTAGCCGGATCCGGTATGAGCAGAGTGTTCGGAATTACCGGAAGCGGAATGGGAGCATTTGGAGCAGGAGTATGGAGAATACCGGAACGGCTATTATCTGTATTCACGATTCTCTGGCTGGCAGGTGTAATCCTTTTTGCAGGCTATGCGGTATATAGTTACGCCCGGGTACGGAGGCAGGTAGCGGAAGCTATGTGGCTGCGGGAGAACCTGTGGATCTGTGATGAGGTAAAATCCCCCTTTATCCTGGGACTGCGAAAGCCGAAGATCTACCTGTCCTCCAGTATGGACGAAGCGCAGTACCCTTACGTCATCGCTCATGAACAAGCGCATCTGAAACGGGGCGACCAGTGGTGGAAGCCGCTCGGATTTCTGATCTTAGCGATTCACTGGTTCCATCCTTTTGCCTGGGTGGCGTACCTCCTGTTCTGCAACGATCTGGAACTGGCATGCGATGAGAGCGCGGTGAAGAAGCTGAATCCTCAGGAGCGAAAAGACTATTCCTATGCACTGCTTTCCTGTAGTATGCAAAGGCGGCTGGTGACGGTATGCCCGTTGGCCTTTGGGGAAGTAGGGGTGAAAAAGAGAGTGAAAGAGATATTGAATTATAAGAAGCCGACTTTTTGGGTGGTGCTTGCCGCTGTCGCAATCTGTGTGATCGTAGCAGTATGTTTTCTGACGAATCCGAAGGATACAACAATCCTGCTGACAAACGAGGCGGGAAAGAGCGAAAACCGTGTGGATACCGGAAATGTCGCAAGCGTAGACGAAGTCAATGCACAACAGGAGACGGACGCCGCATTGCAGGAGGCACTGGATAAACAGAGAGAACAGGCAGAGGCGGTGAAGGAAGCAATCGCTGCAGAGAAGGAGAAACAGGCATCGGAGAATTCTGCCGGCTGGGTTCCGGTGCAACAGAATGATATTATTATCGCATGGATGAATATGCAGGATGGTGCAACCACCGGCTTTGTAGCGGTAAAGGGAGATGCATCGTATGCGCAGGTAAAAGTCGGTGATACGACTCTGTTGTTATTATCGGACGGAATTTATCAGGACGGAGAGCATACCTATGCCATGTACTGTGATGTCTACGGTATCGGAGAGGATAGAACACCGGTGCAGATCGGCAAGCTCCTAAGTGAGGGAACCGCATATCCGATCTGCGTCGGAACTGCCGGGTTCTACGTGACCTCCGGACACAGCATCGAAGTGTATAATCTTGATACTGCGACCGGACAGCTGGTACTGACTACTTCCAATACAGAAAGCTTTGACGAGAACGGCAATGAAACCTATTATCGTCTGGACAGCCGGGGACAGCGTGTGGAAAGCACCGAGGAGGAGTATCTGCAGGCATGGGAGGAATACAGAAAAGATGCGCAGCCGGTAGAATTCACCACGCAGTAGTAAGAAACGATTTTTCCTCTTGACAAAAAAATGAAATGTGTTTATATTCATAACAGTGTTATATAA
>DLZQ01000073.1:22446-35770 GCA_003447295.1 Lachnospiraceae bacterium | reverse complement strand
CTGGGGCGTGGAAATGACCGCTGTGATTTCTGCATGAAGATCAGATAATAGTGGGGCGGCATATTGGTATGCCGCAAAAGCAGTATCGGACGAACTTTCCGGTGCAGTGTGGGTGTAATGCTCATGTTGCATCGGGCTTTTTTTCGTAAAAATAATATTTGATAATGTTGATTTTCAACTGTTCTTAACTCAAATATTGTATCTTAACTCAAAAAGAGTTAAGATTGGAGGCGAACAGGAACTATCTACAAGTCAAGCCGCGAAAGACTTGGAACTGACACCCACTTCTATATCGAGGGCATCGAAACAGCTTGAAGAAATGGAATTGCTGAATATAAAGAAAGAAGGTGTGCCGCAGTTTTATCGGTTTAGTCACCCAATTACAAATCAGTATCCTGCGATGATTGAACTTTTCACGCGAAAGCTGGATGCCATCCAACTTCCAGAAGATGCAGATGAACGAGTTGAAGAAGCCGTGGAAGAAATGCGGAAGGAACTGTGGAGGAATAGAATCATGTCAAAAGATGAGTATTTGATTACCGATGCACCGCTGAAAGCGCTGACGGTTTTTGCAATGCCGATGATTCTCGGCAGCTTTTTTCAGCAGGTATACAATATGGCTGACTCCATTATCGTCGGTCAGTTTGTGGGTTCCTCCGCACTGGCAGCGGTGGGTGCCTGTGCAGCCCTGACGAATGTTTTCATTTGTGTGGCACTGGGTGCCGGTGTCGGTGCAGGTGTGCTTGTGAGCCGCTATTTCGGCGCCAAAGAGTATGGCAAAATGAAAACCATTGTGTCTACATCACTGATCAGCTTTTTACTTCTGAGTATCATCCTTGGTATCTTTGGCTTTTGCTTTTCTCATACGATGATGAGCGGATTACAGACCCCTGCCGATATTCTGGAGGAAGCGGTACTGTACTTGCGGGTCTATTTTGTGGGCTTTCCGTTTCTGTTCATGTACAATATTCTATCTACCATGTTCACTTCCATCGGTGAATCAAAAATTCCGCTGGTGCTGCTGATCTTTTCATCCATTCTGAACATTGTGATGGACCTTTGGATGGTAGCCGGTCTGGGACTTGGTGTATTCGGTGCGGCATTTGCAACCCTGATTGCCCAGGGAATTTCCGCTGTTTTTTCACTTTTGATCTTTTTTAACCGGATGCGGCGATACCAAAGCCCGTTTCAGCGATTTGACGGGCGCGGGCTGCGCTCGATGCTTCGGATCGCAGTGCCCTCGGTTTTGCAGCAGTCTACCGTGTCTATCGGTATGATGATCGTACAGGCAGTGGTAAATCCTTTCGGCACACAGGCTCTTGCAGGATATGCGGCGACGATGCGGGTGGAGAACGTATTTTCCCTGATTTTCGTGTCCATCGGTAATGCAGTTTCGCCGTATGTTTCCCAGAACCTTGGGGCAGGCAGAACCGAACGCATCAAAAAAGGCTATCATGCTGCATTGTTGTTGGACGTGTGTTTTGCGGCACTTGCCTTCCTTGTCATTGAAACGCTGCACACGCAGATTTCCTCGCTATTTCTTGGAAAAGATGGAACAGCCCTGGCCTATCAGGTGTCCGAAGATTATATGAGATGGCTTGGTTACTTCTTTATCTTTATGGGAATTAAAATGGCGACTGATGGAGTTCTTCGCGGACTGGGAATCATGCAGCCATTCCTCATTGCCAATATGGTAAACCTTGCAATTCGCTTGTCCGTGGCTTTGATCTGTGCACCGCGTTTTGGCATTGCCTTTGTCTGGCTTGCCGTGCCGGCAGGCTGGCTTGCCAACTTCCTGGTTTCCTATGCGGCACTCAGAAAATCCTGGCCGGCTGAGAAAGTGGAGCCATCTCGATAAATTAGGATAAAAAACGGAGGATACAAAGTGACAAACACATTGACAAATGATTGTTCAGATCATCAGATTGACTATCGATTTAAAATCTTATATGCAGTTGGAATTCTTATGGTTCTGTGTGGACACTGCGAGGGAGGAGGAATCTCTCTGAGTCTGGCAGACTGGTTCCCGTATGCAGGTCTTCATGTGGCATTGTTTGTTTTCTGCTCCGGTTATTTTTACAAGACAGAGGCAGAAGAAAATGTACCGGGGTATCTGTGGAAAAAGATCAAGACACTGATCATTCCATTATATCTGTATAATATTGCATATGGAGTGCTCGTACAGATCTCACATATCAAATATTTTAAAATCGGTGGTGAATTTACCCTGTATAATCTGTTCGTTGCACCGATTATTGACGGACATCAGTTCGAATATAATCTGGCGGGCTGGTTCATTATGCCGCTTTTTATGGTACAGGTGTTAAACATTCTGTACAGAAAAGTTCTGAAAAAGATATGCAAAAATATTCCGGAAGTAATCTTTTTCGTGATTGGAATTGCTCTGGGACTCATTGGTAATCTGCTTGCCTGCAAAGGCTATAATACCGGCTGGTGGCTGGCAGTCGTCAGAATGCTTCACTTTATGCCTTTTTACAGCCTGGGGATTTTTTATAACAGAACCCTGGAAAAGTATGAAAGAAAGCTTCCCGGTATTCTTTATTTTGCAGTGATTATGGGAATAAAGCTTGCACTGACGTATCATTACGGAAAGTTTCTGGTATATACTCCGTCCTGGTGCAATGATTTCACGGAAGGACCGTTGATGCCGATTATCGTAGGTTACCTGGGAATTGCCATGTGGATGAGAATAGCAACTGTGTTAGAGCCCGTTGTTGGAAAAAACAAATATGTTAACCTACTGGCTGATAACACCTATTCCATTATGATGAACCAGTTTCTGGGCTTCATGATCGTGAAAACGATTTATGGTGTTTGCGCAAAATTATTCCCTGTGTTTACAGATTTTGATTTTGTCAGTTACGAAAATAATCTGTGGTGGTATTATACGCCGCAGAGAATCGGATATACCAGAATTTTCTATTTGCTGGCAGCAATTATTTTTTCCGTATGTGTACAATATGCTATCAATTTTGTAAAAGGCAGATATCGAAAAATAAAAGGCTTTTAGGCGCCAGAGATTATGGATATGTGCCAATATCCTTGAAATTATCCTTGAAATATGTCATCATTAGTTCATGGGATGCAAAAACATAAAAGGATTAGAAAGAGCAGGTATCATATATGAAAAAGAAGATCATTGTTGCAGTAGTGGTAGTTATTGTGATTTTGGCGGCGATCGCGATTATCTCTGTCCTGGCACAGACACCGGCGCTGATCTGACCGGAAAGGAAGCAGGACAACGATTATGAAACTGTTATACGGTACCGGCAATCCGGCAAAGGCAGCTGCCATGCAGAACCGCATAGCCGGACTTGGCATCGAATTGATCAGTCTGCAGGACCTGCGGGCACAGGGGGTGGAGATCCCCGATGTCCCGGAGATAGGCAATACGCCTCTGGAGAATGCCAGGCAGAAAGCGCATGCTTATTATGAAGCTTTTCGTATGCCTGTATTTTCCTGTGATTCCGGGTTGTATTTTGAAGATGTCCCGGAGGTGGTCCAGCCCGGGGTACATGTGCGTACGGTGAATGGTGTGTATCTGACGGATGAGCAGATGCTGGAGTACTATATCGGACTGGTCAGACACTATGGAAGGCTTACGGCAAAATACCGCAATGCCATCTGCTATGTGCAGGATGAGGAACATGTATATGAGGCGATGGAGCCTGACATGGAAAGTGAGAAATTCTGGCTGACGGATGTACCACACAGCAGCATCCGCAGAGAGGGGTTTCCGCTGGACAGCATTTCCCTGGATCCCGGAACCGGGAAATATTTCTATGATCTGCCTGAGGCGGCGGTGGATCAGGTGGCGGTAGAGGAAGGTTTTCTTACCTTTTTCCGGAGAATCTTACAATACAGATGAAGAAATGATAAAACAACAGAGTGCAGAGAGGCATCTGGATAGGAGAATATATGGCAGTTGAGAGTGTAACGGAAACAGCAATGGTGTGGGGAACTGTAAGCAGTGCAAGTATGGTGGGGATGGTGATATCTCTGCTATTATCCGTGGTTTTACCCATATTTTTAGGTATCTTTATCTATAAGAAGACAAAGGCATGGGTGCCGGCGTTCTTCATCGGTTGTGGAATTTTCGTGGGCTTTGCCATGATCTTAGAGCAGATCTGTCATGCCATCGTGCTGACGGTGACCGGAAGCGCGATCCGGGACAATATCTGGCTGTATGCGATTTATGGTGGACTGGCAGCAGCACTTTTTGAGGAGTGTGGCCGGTGGATCGCCATGAAATTCTGCCTGAAAAAACATCTTACCCGGGAAAATGCGTTGATGTACGGCGCCGGACATGGCGGCATTGAAGCTTTTCTGATTCTTGGTATGTCTTCTATGAGCAATCTCTTTACCGCAGCCATGATCAACGGTGGTCTGATGGAGAAGACTATGACGGCATTGGAGCCCGCACAACAGGAGGTAACCTACCGTCAGCTCTCTGTTCTCTGGACCACACCGGCTTACCAGTTCTATCTCGCACCGGTGGAGCGGATCAGTGCGATCGCTCTGCAGATCGCGTTGTCGATTCTTGTATACAGTGCGGTGAAGACAGGCAGAAAGCTGCATTTGGCAGCAGCCTTCGGACTGCATTTTGCAGTGGACTTCTTAACCGTGATATGCGCCGCTACCATTCCCACCTGGGCATTGGAACTGGGACTGTTATTGGTGGTTGCAGTGATCTGTGTAGCAGTATACAAATTGGTATATGTACAGATGGCAGAGAAAAAGGCCTGACGGAGACAAAAACCAGCAGATAAGAAGGAATGGATTAAAAAAAGGCGAACGTGTCATGAGTCATAAAATATGATATAAAAGATATGAGGCAACGAACAATGAAGATCAACAGAGAAAAAGCATTGGCAGCATTTCAGGAATACACGGACCGTTATGACAGCAGCCGGGACATGATCCGCCTGAAAATAGAACACACCTACCGGGTCTGCGGATTGTGCCAACAGATCGCCAGATCCCTTGAACTTCCGGAGGAAGAGGTGGATATTGCGTGGCTGACCGGACTGCTCCATGATGTGGGACGGTTTGAGCAGCAGCGGGTATATGGAACCTTTATTGATGCGGATTCCATCGATCATGCGAAATACGGAGCAAGAATTTTATTTGGTAAGGTCTGGGAAGAGAAACACGGACTTGCTTCCGGAAGCGAAGAAAGCCTGCCCGAGGAAGTTCAGGCAGACGCCGGAATCAGTATCCGGGATTTCGTGGAAGATGCTTCCTGCGATGAACTTCTGTGGACAGCGGTATTTTATCACAGCGCCTACCGGATTCCGGAGGGACTGGAGGAACGGACGGCTATGTTCTGCCATATTTTACGGGATGCGGATAAGATCGATATCTTGAAGGTCAATGTAGAATTCCCGCTGGAGGAGATCTACAATGTGGACACCGAGGTATTATATCAGGAGGAAGTGACGCCGGAAGTGTTGCAGAGCTTTGATGAGGAGCACGCTGTACTGCGCTCCCTGAAGAAAACAGCGGTGGATAATGTGGTGGGACATATTTCCCTGGTGTACGAGCTGGTCTATCCCGAGAGCTGCCGGATTGTGAAAAGACAGGGATACTTGGATCGGCTGATGAATTTTGAGTCGAAAAATCCTCATACGAGAAAACAGTTCGAGCATATCAGAAAGCGCATGAGAGAATATCTTGCAGAAATATAGAGAAGAATATTAGGAGGCTGGCATTATTGCCAGCCTCCGTCGATGGTGAGGATCTGACCGGTGAGATAGGCCGGAGCCTGGATCAGCTGGAGGACAAGCTGCCCCACTTCCTCAGGCTGTCCCAGACGGTCTGCGGGGATCTCTTCCCGGAGAGCGTCCATTTCCTCCGGGGAGAAGCAATGATTCATGGCAGTGTCAATAACACCGCAGGAGATGGCGTTGACCTGGATATTGCTGGGCGCCAGTTCCTTTGCCAGAGCTTTGGTGAAACTGTTCACGCCGCCCTTGGAAGCGGAATAAGCAACTTCCATGGAAGCTCCGACGTTTCCCCAGACGGAGGAAATATTGATGATACGTCCACTGTGCTTTTGTAGCATCAGAGGAATTGCCAGACGACTGGTATAGAAACAGGAGCTGAGATTCGTATTTATGACACTCTGCCATTCTTCGATACTCATATCTGTGAGCAGGCCGATGTAGGAGATTCCGGCATTATTGACTAAAACATCCAGATGATCCAGGGAAGCAAATATTTTTTCAATCGCAGAGGGATCCGCTGCATCCGCTGCCAAAGCAGTACAGTGGACGCCGTATTTTTCTTCTAAAGAGGCAGCTACGTCCTGAAGCCTTTCGAGTGTGTGGCTGCAGGTGAGGATCAGGTCGTACCCGGCACCTGCCAGAGTTTCCGCAATGGCTCTGCCGATACCGCGGGAGGCACCGGTGACAAGAGCAAGCGGTGTGTTCTTTATTGTATTCATGTAAAGTATCCTTTCTGAATTCTACGGCAACCTTTGGAGATAAAACAGTGCCGAATGCAAAAAACCTGTAAAACGAGTGTAGCACAGATGGGCTTGCTTTTCCATAGGGGAACTGCTACACTGGACAAAAGGAGAGAAAATTATGTACGATTTGATCATTATCGGTTCCGGTCCCGCAGGTCTGTCCGCAGCAGTCTACGGAAAGCGTGCGGGGCTGAACCTACTTATTATAGAAGAAAAGCCCATGAGCGGCGGACAGATTCTCAATACCTATGAAGTGGATAACTATCTGGGACTTCCCGGGATCAGTGGCTTCGATATGGGGATGACTTTCAGACAGCATGCAGAAAAGCTGGGAGCGGAATTTTTAGAAGCCACGGTGCACAGTGTGGAAGAACGTGGCGATTACAAATGCGTCTACGCGGGAGATCAGGAACTGGAGACCCGTACGGTGATTTTTGCCACCGGTGCGGAGCATGCGAAGCTTGGTGTGCCCGGTGAGGAAGAATTGAACGGCATGGGTGTGTCCTACTGCGCTACCTGCGACGGAGCCTTTTTCCGGGGCAGAACGGTGGCTGTGGTCGGCGGCGGAGATGTGGCGCTGGAGGATGCCATCTACCTGGCGAGAACCTGTGAAAAGGTGTATCTGATCCACAGAAGAGACAGTCTGCGGGGGGCCATGGTATTGCAGGAGGAATTAAAGAACCTTCCCAACGTGGAGATCCTTTATGACCATGTGGTCACGGAAATCTGCGGTGAGGATATGGTGGAAAAGCTGCGTATTAAAAACGTGAAGACGGAAGAAGAGAAGGATCTGGAAGCAGCGGGCATCTTCATCGCCGTTGGTATCCATCCCGACACGGAATTACTGCAGAGCCTGGTGACAGTCGGTGAGGATGGTTATATTCCGGCAGGTGAGACCGGAGAGACTGACAGAGCAGGTATCTATGTGGCGGGTGACATCCGCAGGAAGCCTCTGCGCCAGGTCGTAACGGCAGTGGCGGATGGTGCTAATGCTGCGGTCAGCGCCGGGAACTATTGCAACCGTTTTCGTAAACAGTCATAGATTAGTAATAGATTCATTAAGAAATTTGAAAGAAAATCGAAAAATAATTAAAGAAAAGAGTCACCCATGTGGTGGCTCTTTTTACGTGAAAATTCTGCAAACCCGCATGAAATGGGGATTTTTGGAAATATTGACAATTAATTTACTATATTGACAAATGGAAAACTGCGTGATATATTTGTTAACAGATGTAACAAATTCGTAACAAATCATTTGGAAATGTAAAGCAGTAAGTTAAGAAAACAAGATAGCTCCAAGAGTTTCAGGAGGATAGAATGGCTCATAAATCTGTAAAAATTACCGTGTGCACCATGGCAGCGGTTATGGCTTTTTCCGGAATGAATATCACCGCAGATGCAGCAGCATCTTCATCGGTACTTCCCAGCGGTGGTATTGAACTGACTCTGGCAAAGGGGAATAAGTTAGAGAGTCTGTCCGCAGGTACGAACAATACTAAACAGATTGAAAGTATTATTGAAACCGTACTCCGTGATGATCAGATGGACACCACCCCGGAAGCATCCGAGGAAGAATCTTTTAAGAATCTGGTCATTGCACAGGTAAATGATTATGTAAATGTAAGAAGCATGCCCAGTGAGCAGGGCGAGATCGTCGGTAAGCTGTATGACGATTCCGTAGGTCTCTTCATCTCCGAAGAGAACGGCTGGTATCAGATATCTTCCGGTTCCGTAACCGGTTATGTAAAGGCCGAGTACTGTGTGACCGGCGATGAAGCAGTAGAGCTTGCCAAAAAGGTAGGTACAAGACTGGCAACTGTTAACACCACAACCTTAAAAGTACGTACCGAACCTTCCTTAGAGGCTTCTGTATTAGGTCTGGTTCCCTTAGAGGATGACCTGGTAGTATCCGATGAGACCGATGGCTGGGTACAGGTAGATACCGAGGAAGGCCTCGGATGGGTCTCCACAGAATTTGTTTCTCTTCATACAGAGTTCGTTGAAGCAGAATCCAAGGAGGAAGAAGCAAAGCGTCTGGCCAAGGAGAAGCAAGAGAGAGAAAAAGCCCGTGCCGCAGCTGCAGCGAAGGCAGCGGGAAGCAGTAAGAGTTCTTCGGCTAGTGCCCCCGCAGTTACTTATGCAGCCAGCGGAGACAGCGAGATGGGTACTGCAGTTGCCGACTACGCATTGCAGTTCGTTGGTAATCCTTACGTATATGGCGGATCCAGCCTGACAAACGGTACCGATTGTTCCGGATTTGTAATGAGTGTATATGCGAACTTCGGTGTAAGCCTTCCTCATTCCTCTTCCGCAGACCGCAGCCAGGGTGCAGCAGTTGATGGACTGGCTAATGCACAGGCAGGAGACCTGATCTGTTACTCCGGTCATGTGGCGCTGTATATCGGTAACGGTCAGATTGTTCATGCATCTACCGCCAAGACCGGTATCATCGTTTCCAATGCCGATTACAAGAAGGTACTGGCAGTTCGGAGAATCTTCTAATCTAATGATATAACCATAAAAGGCACTGTGTGAAAATACACAGTGCCTTTTATGGTTTGTGCGCCAGGGCCAGCTCTGACGTGTGAAAAGGTATGGAGTTGTACAATGAATTGTGCAATTTGTCAAAATATTATTATGCGACGAAAAAGGGATTGACAAAACAAAACTATACAAAGTATACAAAAAAACAGGTAGAAACGTAATAACGACAAAATAACGGCAAAAATACATAGAAAGTTATCCACAAGGAAAAAGCCCTAAAATAGGATAAAAGTTACTTATACACCAAGTTATACACATTATCCACAGGAAAAATCACATTCCAGAAGCAAGGAATTTACGAAAAAATAGGAACGAATGTTTTGTGAAGATGTAATAAAAATCGGAAAATGACGCGATTTGTCGATTTTAAAGTTGACATACAGGATGTCAAAAACAAGTAAAAAACTCCTCAAATTGTTGCAAAACGTTGTGCTATTATGCTATAATGACTATACAATAAATGCAAGGGTTGCTACTGTGATCTTTGTAAATAAATACTTGGAAGGGATGATCAGCATGAAGTTTATTATTGTTGGCAGAAACATCGAAGTTACACCAGGATTAAGAGCAGCAGTGGAGGAAAAGATCGGCAAGCTGGACAAGTATTTCAATCCCGATACAGAAGTACATGTAACATTAAGCGTTGAAAAGGATCGTCAGAAAATTGAAGTAACCATTCCGGTTAAGGGAAGCATTATCCGTTCGGAGCAGGTAAGCAACGATATGTATGTATCTATTGATCTGGTAGAAGAGATCATTGAGAGACAGCTGAAAAAATATAAGAACAAGATCGTTGACAAACAGCAGGCGGTTGCTTCTTTCAGCAAAGCCTATGTTGAGAATGACTATACGGATGATGAGGAGATCAAGATCGTTCGTACCAAGAAGTTTGACATCAAGCCTATGTATCCTGAGGATGCCTGCATCCAGATGGAACTGTTGGGACACAGCTTCTTCGTATTCTGTAATGCAGAGACTGATCAGGTGAACGTAGTTTATAAGAGAAAAGGCGACACCTACGGACTGATCGAGCCGGAAGTATAAGCCGTAAAAAGGTACAATTAAATAAGCAATGACAGACAGCCTGCCGGACTTACGGCAGGCTGTTTAAAATTGCATCAGTTATTTTGTTATTTTTTTGACAAAATCATTGCAAAACAGATTTCGCTATGTTAAAATAGGAACAGTGAAATGATAAAAAAATAACAATCTAAAAACATTTCAGAAAGCAAACCAAACAAAACAAAAAAATGGAGGACAAACAAATGGCAAAGAAAGTTGTATTAGCAGGCGCTTGCCGTACCGCGATCGGTACTATGGGCGGAACCTTAAGCACAACTCCTGCACCGGAGCTGGGCGCTATCGTGATCAAGGAGGCTCTGAAGAGAGCAGGCGTTGCTCCCGAAGCAGTTGACCAGGTATATATGGGATGCGTTATCCAGGCAGGTCAGGGACAGAACGTAGCACGTCAGGCGGCTATCAAGGCAGGACTTCCCATTGAAGTTCCCGCAGTTACCATGAATGTGGTATGTGGTTCCGGTCTGAATTGTGTGAACCAGGCTGCACAGATGATCATGGCAGGCGACGCTGACATCGTAGTAGCAGGTGGTATGGAGAACATGTCTATGGCTCCTTACGCAATTCCTCAGGGACGTTACGGTTATCGTATGGGTAACGCAATCATGGTAGATACCATGATCAAAGATGCACTTTGGGACGCTTTCAATGATTATCATATGATTAAGACCGCAGACAATATCTGCGAAGAGTGGGGACTTACCCGTGAAGAACTCGATGAGTTCGCATTAAAGAGCCAGTTAAAGGCAGAAGAAGCTCAGAAGAACGGTGCTTTCAAGGCAGAGATCGTTCCCGTGGAAGTTAAGAAGAAGAAAGAGACCATCATCTTTGATACAGATGAAGGCCCTCGTCACGGTTCTACCATCGAAGGTCTGGCTAAGCTTCGTGCCATCAATCCCGGCGGATTCGTTACCGCAGGTAACGCTTCCGGTATCAACGATGGTGCAGCAGCTGTCGTTGTAATGAGCGAGGAAAAGGCTAAGGAGCTGGGTGTTAAGCCTATGGCTACTTTCGTAGCAGGTGCTCTTGCAGGCGTTCGCCCTGAGGTTATGGGTATCGGCCCTGTGGCTGCTACCAAGAAGGTAATGGCTAAGACCGGTATGAAGATCGAAGACTTCGATATCATCGAGGCTAACGAAGCATTCGCAGCTCAGTCTGTAGCAGTTGGTAAGGAACTGGGTATTGATGTAGATAAGCAGCTGAACCCCAACGGCGGTGCTATTGCTCTGGGTCATCCCGTAGGAGCTTCCGGATGCCGTATCCTGGTGACTCTGCTGCATGAGATGCAGGCAAGAGGTGCCAAGACCGGTCTGGCTACTCTGTGCATCGGCGGTGGCATGGGCTGCTCCACCATCGTTAAGATCGAGGATTAATTTTATAAATATTCGCTGGGGCGGTAGAATCTCTATCGCCTTAGTGTGGTTTTGAAAACACGAATAGAAATGTGAAATGAGGTAAAAACATGGATTACATTTTGTATGAGCAGAATGGTAATGTGGCAACCATCACCATTAACCGTGAGAAAGCACTGAACGCACTGAATTCTCAGGTGCTGGATGAACTGAACGCTACATTGGATGCAGTAGATCTGGCAACGGTTCGCTGCCTGGTGATCACCGGTGCAGGTGCTAAGTCCTTCGTAGCAGGCGCAGATATCGGAGAGATGAGCAGCCTGACCAAGGCAGAAGGCGAAGCATTCGGCAAGAAGGGTAACGATGTGTTCCGCAAGATCGAGACCTTCCCCATTCCCGTGATCGCAGCTGTCAACGGCTTCGCTCTGGGTGGTGGATGTGAGATCTCCATGAGCTGTGATATCAGAATCTGTTCCGATAATGCAGTATTCGGACAGCCCGAAGTAGGACTGGGAATCACTCCAGGTTTCGGTGGAACCCAGAGACTGGCTCGTCTGGTAGGTGCAGGCATGGCAAAGCAGATGATCTACACCGCACGTAATATCAAGGCAGCAGATGCTTACAGAATCGGTCTGGTAAATGAAGTATACAGCGCCGAGGTTGATGCTGATGGCAATGTAGTAAAGAGCGCACAGGAAGTAATGCTGGCAGCAGCACAGAAGATGGCAGCGACCATCGCCAAGAACGCTCCCATCGCTGTACGCAACTGCAAGAAGGCTATTAATGATGGCCTGGATGCAGATATGGATCAGGCAGTAGCCATCGAAGAGAAGCTGTTCGGAGATTGCTTCGAGACAGAAGATCAGAAGTATGGCATGGCTTTTTTCCTTGACAAGAACAAGGAAAAAGTAAAAGAGCCTTTCCAGAATAAATAGTTATAATAGTTTTTCAAATAATGATAGAATGTATAGAAAACAGGAGGATTTACCATGAAAGTAGGTATTATCGGTGCAGGTACCATGGGACAGGGCATTGCAAAGGCATTTGCCCAGGTAGACGGATATGAAGTAGCTCTCTGCGATATCAAGCAGGAATGGGCTGAAGGCGGCAAAGCCAAGATCGTTAAAGGCTATGCAAGACTGGTAGAAAAAGGAAAAATGACCCAGGAAGCAGTTGACGCTATCGTAGCTAAGATCACTCCGGGTCTGAAGGAAGACCTGTGTGCAGACTGCGATCTGATCGTAGAAGCTGCATTTGAGAACATGGAAGTAAAGAAGACCACCTTCGGTGAGCTGGACAAGATCTGCAAGCCCGAGTGTGTATTTGCTTCCAACACTTCCAGCCTTTCCATTACCGAGATCGGCAATGGACTGACCCGTCCTATGATCGGTATGCACTTCTTCAATCCCGCAGACCGTATGAAGCTGGTTGAGGTAATCGCAGGTGTGAATACTCCCGCAGAGACCGTGGATACCATCAAGAAGATCTCCGAAGAGATCGGCAAGACTCCCGTACAGGTGAACGAGGCAGCAGGCTTTGTTGTTAACCGTATCCTGATCCCTATGATCAATGAAGCAGCTTTCATCAAGATGGAAGGTGTATCCGATATCGCAGGTATCGACGCAGCTATGAAGCTGGGCGCTAATCATCCCATGGGACCCCTGGAACTGGGCGATTTCGTAGGACTGGATATCTGCCTTGCCATCATGGATGTTCTGTACAACGAGACCGGCGACAGCAAGTATCGTGCATGTCCTCTGATCCGTAAGATGGTACGTGGCGGTAACCTTGGTGTGAAGACCGGCAAGGGCTTCTATGTATACAATGCAGACCGCACCAAGACTCCTGTGGATGCACAGTA
>DLZQ01000073.1:0-22171 GCA_003447295.1 Lachnospiraceae bacterium | reverse complement strand
ATAATTACAACCAAGTATAAATAACAATGGAGGATTAACATCATGGATTTTACATTATCCAAAGAGCATGAGATGGCGAGACAGCTGTTCAAAGAGTTCGCCGAGAACGAAGTAAAACCTCTTGCACAGGAAGTTGACGAGACCGAAACCTTCCCCAGAGAGACCGTTGAGAAGATGGCTAAGTACGGCTTCATGGGAATTCCCGTTCCCAAGGAGTATGGTGGACAGGGCTGTGATACTCTGACCTACGCTATGTGTGTAGAGGAGCTTTCCAAGGTTTGCGCAACGACTGGCGTTATCGTTTCCGCACATACCTCTCTGTGTATCGATCCTATCATGACCTTCGGTACCGAAGAGCAGAAGCAGAAATACGTTCCTGATCTGGCAAGCGGCCGCAAGATCGGTGCTTTCGGTCTGACCGAGCCCGGTGCAGGTACCGATGCTCAGGGTCAGCAGACCAAGGCTGTATTAGATGGCGATGAGTGGGTCATCAATGGTTCCAAGTGCTTCATCACCAATGGTAAAGAAGCAGATGTATATATCGTGATCGCAGTTACCGGTATCGTAGAGAAGAGAGGCAGAAAGATGAAGGAGATCTCTTCCTTTATCGTTGAGAAGGGAACTCCCGGATTTACCTTCGGTACCAAGGAAAAGAAGATGGGTATCAAGGGTTCTTCCACTTACGAGCTGATCTTCACCGACTGCCGTATCCCTAAGGAGAACATGCTTGGCAAGCAGGGCGCAGGCTTCAAGATCGCAATGCACACTCTGGATGGCGGACGTATCGGTATTGCTTCCCAGGCTCTGGGTATTGCAGAGGGCGCTCTGGAGAGAACCGTTGCTTACACCAAGGAGAGAAAGCAGTTTGGAAAGTCTATTTCCGGATTCCAGAATACACAGTTCCAGCTGGCTGATATGGCTACCAAGGTTGAGGCTGCCAAGATGCTGGTATACAAGGCTGCACGCAAGAAAGATGAGTACAAGACCAATCCTAAGATCTCTTACTCCGTAGAAGCTGCTATGGCTAAGCTGTATGCTGCCGAAGTTGCTATGGAAGTTACTACCAAGGCTGTCCAGCTCCACGGTGGTTATGGTTATATCAGAGAGTACGAAGTAGAGCGTATGATGCGTGACGCTAAGATCACTGAGATCTACGAGGGTACTTCTGAAGTTCAGAGAATGGTTATCTCTGCAGATCTGTTGAAGTAAGCGTTGTTGAATGAATAATTAGAAAAGTAAGGAGAAAATACAATGAAGATTGTTGTTTGTATTAAGCAGGTGCCCGATACCAAGGGCGGTGTTAAATTCAATCCTGACGGAACTCTTGACAGAGGCGCAATGCTTGCTATCATGAATCCCGATGATAAGGCTGGTCTGGAAGCTGCACTGAAGCTGAAGGATAAGCTCGGCGCAGAAGTTACCGTACTGACCATGGGTCTTCCCAAGGCAGCAGATGCTCTTCGTGAGGCACTGGCTATGGGCGCTGACAATGCAATCCTGGTTACCGACAGAGTACTGGGCGGTGCTGATACCTGGGCTACTTCCACCACCATCGCAGGTGCACTGAGAAATATCGATTATGATCTGATCATTACCGGACGTCAGGCAATCGACGGCGATACTGCACAGGTTGGTCCTCAGATCGCTGAACATCTTGGACTTCCCGTAATCTCTTATGCACAGGACATCAAGGTAGACGGAGACAAGGTGATCGTTCAGAGACAGTATGATGACAGATATCATGTAGTAGAAGCTAAGATGCCCTGCCTGATCACTGCATTATCCGAGCTGAATAAGCCCCGTTACATGACTCCCGGCGGAATCTTCGATGCATGCAAGGCAGAGATTACTACCTGGGGCAGAGCTGATCTGAAAGATGTTGATGACAGCAACCTTGGTCTGAAGGGATCTCCTACCAAGATCGCAAAGGCATCCGATAAGGTTCGTAAGGGCGCAGGCGAGAAGATCGTTCCCGATTCCCCTGAAGACGGAGCAGCTTACATTGTTGCTAAATTCAAAGAAAAGCACATCATCTAATATAGGAGGCAAACCATGGTAACCAATAATATTGAAGAATACAAGGGTGTATATGTGTTCGCCCAGCAGGTAGACAATGAGATCAGTGGTATCGCATTGGAACTGCTCGGCAAAGGTAAAGAGCTGGCTGCAAAGCTGGAGACCGAGGTAACCGCGGTTCTGATCGGTTATAACGTAAAAGGACTGGCTGACAAGCTGGCTGAGTATGGTGCAGATAAGGTGATCCTCGTAGATGATCCCGAACTGGAAACTTACAGAACCGAGCCTTATGCACATGCACTGGCATCTGTTATTGAGAAGTATAAGCCTGAGATCGTTCTGGTAGGTGCAACCGCTATCGGACGTGACCTGGGACCTACCGTTTCCGCAAGAGTTCAGACCGGTCTGACTGCAGACTGTACTGTACTGGAAATCGGTGATTTCCCTCTCGTTGCTATCCCCGGACAGGAGCAGAAGCACAACCAGCTGCTGATGACCCGTCCTGCATTCGGTGGTAACACCATTGCTACCATCGCATGTCCTGACAACAGACCGCAGATGGCAACTGTTCGTCCCGGCGTTATGCAGAAGATCGCTCCTATCGCAGGTGCAAAGGCTGTGATCGAGGAGTACAATCCCGGATTTACTCCGAACAATAAATATGTAACCATCAAGGAAGTTGTTAAGGCAGTATCCGATACTGTTGATATCATGGATGCTAAGATCCTGGTATCCGGCGGCCGTGGAGTTGGCAGTGCAGAGAACTTCAAGATCCTGGAGGATCTGGCAGAAGTTCTGGGCGGTACCGTATCCTGCTCCCGTGCAGTTGTAGATAACGGCTGGAAGCCCAAGGATCTGCAGGTTGGACAGACCGGTAAGACCGTTCGTCCCCAGATCTACTTCGCAATCGGTATCTCCGGTGCTATTCAGCACGTAGCAGGTATGGAAGAATCTGATCTTATTGTTGCCATCAACAAAGATGAGACTGCTCCTATCTTCGATGTAGCTGACTACGGTATCGTAGGAGACCTGAACAAGATCGTTCCCGCTCTGACCGAGCAGCTGAAGGCTGCAAAGGCTGAGAAGGCAGCGAACTAATTCCGAAGAATAATATATCAGAACTCCGCCTTGTCCCTCGGCTTGCCCGGGAGCCGGGCGGAGTTTTTTGCGAAAAAGTAATAAAAGATTCTTATCTTGCACGCTTGCGCACGTAAGAATTGCATAGTAAAATAAAATGATACCAGGGTTAACAAGAATGAGAGATGAAAAATTATGGCAAAACAAAAAGAAGTAAAAACCAACGCCATGCGTATTCTGGAATCTCTGAAGATTCCTTATACCCATCACACCTATGAGTGCGAGGAATTCGTGGACGGGCTTCAGATAGCAGACAAGCTGTCCCTGCCCTATGAGCAGGTCTACAAGACGCTGGTCACCGTGGGCAGCAGTAAGGACTATTTTGTATTCGTCATCCCCATCGCGGAGGAACTGGATATGAAAAAAGCAGCGAAATCCGTCGGAGAAAAAAGCGTGGAGATGATCCATGTAAAAGACATCAATGCCATCACCGGCTACATCCGCGGCGGCTGCACAGCCATCGGCATGAAAAAACAGTATGTGACCAGAATTGATGAAAGTGCGAAGACTCAGGAACAAATCTATGTCAGCGGCGGCAGGATCGGGTCTCAGATCCAATTGAAGCCGGACGACCTTGCGAAAGCAGCGAAAGCGGAGTTCGCAGATATTATCAGACACGACAATTAATGCATGAAATGTATCAAAAGAATGCTGAAGATAAAGGAGTACGCATGGAAAACCAGAAAACAATCCTCGATTACGATACCGTAGCACTGGATGAAGCACAGGATGCGGTGATCATCATAGATCAGACCCTGCTTCCGGGCAAGATTGAACTGATCGCATTACATACCGCACAGGAGATGTGGGATGCCATCTATCTGCTGAAGGTCCGGGGAGCACCTGCCATCGGCGTAGCGGCGGCATTGGGCATCTACCTGCTGGCAAACCGTATCGAGACGGAAGACTTCGAGGAGTTTTATCAGAAATTTACAGAATATAAGGAATATCTGGATTCTTCCAGACCCACCGCAGTTAATCTGTCCTGGGCGCTGAAGCGCATGGATGCCGTAGCTGTAAAAGCTGGCAGAGATGAGCACAAGACAGTAGCAAAAGTGAAGGAAATCCTGCATAACGAGGCACTGCAGATTCGGGCAGAAGATGTGGAAGTATGTCGAAAAATCGGAGAATTCGGACTGGAGCTGGTAAAACCGGGAGATGGTATCCTGACCCATTGTAATGCAGGACAACTTGCAACGGTAAAATACGGTACCGCTACGGCACCGATTTATCTCGGGCAGGAGAAGGGCTATCACTTCCATGTATTTGCGGATGAGACCAGACCCCTTTTACAGGGAGCCAGACTGACAGCATTTGAATTGCATTCCGCAGGTGTGGATGTGACACTGATCTGTGACAATATGTCCGCTTCTGTCATGTCCAAGGGCTGGGTACAGGCAGTATTCGTAGGTTGTGACAGAGTGGCAGCTAACGGAGATACTGCGAACAAGATCGGTACCAGCGTGGTGGCAGCAGTGGCAAAACAGTACGGTGTGCCGGTATACATTTGTGCACCTACTTCCACTATTGATATGGCGACTGCCACCGGTGCAGATATCTGCATCGAACAGCGTAAGGCGGAAGAGGTTACTGAGATGTGGTATAAGGAACGCATGGCTCCGGAGGGTGTAAAGGTCTACAATCCGGCATTCGATGTGACGGATCATGAACTGATTGCCGGTATTGTAACGGAGTACGGTGTAGCGAGAGCACCTTACACGGAGAGCCTGAAGGAGATTATGGATCGCAAGGCACAGAGAGGCTGATGGTGATGATATGAGGCAGAATGTAAGTCTTGCGGAGATTTCCGACGGCCATTTATACAAAGCGAATGATATGGTAAAGGCAGACTGCGGTGGCTGTGAAGGATGTTCGCAGTGCTGTCGCGGCATGGGAAGTTCCATCATTTTAGATCCCTACGATGTCTATCAGCTGACTACGGGAATTGGAAAAAGTATGCAGGAGCTATTAGCGACGTCGGTGGAGCTCAACGTGGTGGACGGTGTGATCTTACCGAATCTGAAAATGCAGGGAACCAGGGAAGCCTGTGCATATCTGGATGCGGAGGGACGATGCAGCATTCACCCGTACCGCCCCGGAATCTGTCGCTTATTTCCTTTGGGAAGACATTATGAGAACGGGGGACTGTTTTATTTCCTTCAGACCGGAGAATGTGTGAAGGAGAACCGCAGTAAGGTGAAGGTCAGCAAGTGGATCGATACACCGGAATTGAAGAGAAATGAGCAATTCAAGCTGCAATGGCATGACCTGTTATCTGCCATGACAGATAGAGTTGCAGGAGAAGACGAAGGGAAACAGCGGGAGGAAAATCTGCTGCTGTTACGTCTGTTTTACTTATTGCCGTATGAGGGGACAACAGATTTTTATTCACAGTTTACGGAAAGGATGGAACATTGGAATGAACAAATCGGATAAGTTAAATAAGCTTCCTATCGAAAAACGGTTACTGAGTGTATTTCGCAGAATCTCTTTATTATTAAGTGCGACAGGTGTTATTGCCTGTGTTGCCATGGGAATCGTCAGTTACCAGTATTCTTATGCGCTGCGCCATTACGGTTTCGCACAGGGTGACATCGGTAAGGCGATGATCGTCATCGCAGAGATGCGGAGCGAGACCCGTGCTGCTATCGGCTATGATGACGATACCCTGATCGCCACAGCAAAAAATGCCCATGACATGACAGCGGAACAGCTGGATACCTATATCAGTGCCCTGGAAGATGATATGATCACGGATGAGGGAAGAGCCACTTACCAACAGATCAAGGACGGCGTAGCTTCTTACCTGCAGATCGAGGCACAGATACTGGAACTGGGTACATCTTCCGATCCTGCTAAGCGGCTGCAGGCACAGCAGATGGCAGGTGACCAGATGGATCCCGTGTTCCAGCAGGTATATGCAGATATGACGAGCCTGTTGGACAGCAGTGTAACGAACGGAAATGCCATGGAAGCCAAGCTGAATGTCTTCCGTGTGGTTATTTTTATCGTAATCCTTCTGATCATCGGAGTAGGCTTTGCAGGATCTGAAAAGGCGGGAAAAAGAATTGCCAGAGGAATCGCCGGACCGCTGAAAGCACTGGCAGACAGACTGGATGGCTTCGCAGCAGGTGATCTGACATCTGATTTCCCCGAAGTGAAGACAGAGGATGAAATGGCAGTGATGAACCGTGCGGCTACAGCAATGGCGACAAACCTCAGGATGATCATTGAGGATATCAACCAGGCATTAAATGCTATGGCAAACGGCGACTGGACAGTGAAGTTCCGTTATCCCGATCTCTATGTGGGCGATCTGGATGAACTGAAAGAAGCGCTGAGAGATATTAAGTATAAGATGAATGAAGCGCTGTACAATGTTAATGAAGTATCCGGACAGGTATCCATGGGTGCCGGAAGTCTGGCAGATGCAGCACAGTCTCTGGCTGAGGGTGCAACCGAACAGGCAGGCGCCGTAGAGCAGCTGCAGGCGACGATTACCAATATTGCTTCTATGGTAGACAATACTGCAGAGCATACGAAGAATTCCAGCAGACAGGCACAGGAATACTCCGCTAAGGCGGATGAAGGTCGTACCGAGATGAATCATCTGATGGAAATTATGGGCCGGATCAACGAGACTTCCGAGAAGATCAGCAACATCATCGGCGAGATCGAAGATATTGCCAGCCAGACCAATCTGCTGTCCCTGAATGCTTCGATCGAAGCAGCCAGAGCCGGAGAAGCAGGCAGAGGCTTTGCTGTTGTGGCAGACCAGATCGGTAAGCTGGCAGAGCAGAGTGCCCAGTCCGCAGTCAATACCAGAAATCTGATCGGCGGTACGCTGGAGGAGATCCATGCCGGCAATGAAGCTGTGGATCATGCATCCCAGACCTTAAGCACTATCGTGGATGGTGTCCGCAAGATCGCACAGGATTCCGAGGAACTGACCCAGATCGCAGCTACCCAGGCGGATGCCATGAATCAGGCGGAGAGCGGTGTGAACCAGATCTCCGAGATCGTACAGTCCAATTCGGCGGCAGCAGAAGAGCTGTCTGCTACCAGTGAGGAACTTTTGGCTCAGTCTGAGAATATGACCAATCTCGTAAAACAGTTCAAACTGATCGATGAGGAGAAGATTCAGGCGAGAAAAAAGGAGGTTAAGCATGCCGGTATTTGATTTCAGCAGTACACCGGAAAATGAAAAGCAACAGGATCCTATATGCACCTATACAACGTTTTCTTCTAATGAGGGATCAGCCTCTGCGGAGAAACCGATTTTGATTCTGGATAACAGTAGCGAAAAATGGAAACATCATGCCGTGGGTGTATTCGGTAATCAGAGCAAACGGACCAATTTTGAATTTAAAGAGGAAGGCAGCAGCGCTTATGCCGATATTTTGCAGATTGATGCCCGTTTTGTCAGTCTGATCCGCTGGCTTGGTGAGAACCACATTAACGTGCGTCTCTCCGGAGAAAACAGAAGTGACGGCTATGCGGTATACAAGGTCCGTGAGACCGCATTCGGCGGCGGTACCAAGCTGTCGGCGGAGGATGGATTCTTACAATTCATGATGGAGCGGCTGTTTTTAAGCAGTGCTCCCGCGGAAGAAGAACAGGGCGAGGACGAAGGGGAAGACGGCGATGATATGAAGCTTACCAGCCTTCAGAGTATCTCCGATTTCATGACCTGTGCCGGAAAGACCATGCCGGAAAATATCCGCCTGTGGGCGAGAAGAAACCTGGCAGTGGCAAGATCCCACGAGGTATCTCCCGAGGAGAGAAGACACGCGCAGAGAGCATTGTCCATCATGATGAACATTCAGTGGAAGGGCAATTATTTTGAAGCTATTGATCCGGTGGAAGCCAGACGAATCCTGGATGAGGAATTGTACGGCATGGAGAGGGTCAAACAGCGTATCATGGAGACCATTATCCAGATCAACCGTACCCACACTTTACCGGCCTATGGTCTGCTTCTGGTGGGACCGGCGGGAACCGGTAAATCCCAGATTGCTTATGCAGTGGCAAGGATTTTAAAGCTTCCCTGGACTACACTGGATATGAGTTCCATCAACGATCCGGAGCAGCTGACCGGAAGCTCCAGAATCTACGCCAATGCCAAACCCGGTATCATCATGGAAGCTTTTTCCATGGCTGGTGAGTCCAATCTGGTATTTATCATCAACGAGCTGGACAAAGCAGCCAGCGGCAAAGGTAACGGCAATCCGGCGGATGTACTGCTTACCTTGCTGGATAATCTGGGATTCACGGACAACTATATGGAATGTACTGTGCCAACATTCGGTGTTTATCCGATTGCCACGGCTAACGATAAGGATCAGATCAGTGCCCCGTTAATGTCACGTTTTGCAGTGATCGATATTCCGGATTATACCCCGGAGGAGAAGAAGATCATTTTCTCCAGATTCGCATTGCCCAAGGTACTGAAACGCATCGGACTGCAGGCAAACGAGTGCACTATCACTGAAGAGGGACTGGAGGCGGTGGTGGAGATCTATTCCAACACCAGCGGTATCCGTGATCTCGAGCAGGCGGCGGAGCATCTGGCAGCCAACGCGCTGTATCAGATTGAAGTGGACGGATTAACAGAAGTCGTATTTGACGCGGAAAAAGTGAAAAAATTATTTCTGTAAATAAGAGAAGCAGGTAGTCGCAGGACGCGGTTGCCTGCTTTTTGTGCAAAGTCGGGGGCTTTTGACCCCAACATCATTATAGAAAAACGAGTAGAGGAGAGGGAACATGACAAAGAAAGTATTAGTGATCACGGATGCACAGAACGAATTCATCACAGGAGCACTGGGCAACAAGGAGTGCGAGGCAGCGGTAAAAAATATCGTTGCGGCAGCAAAAAGTGGGGAATACTACAAGATAATCATCACCAAGGATACCCATACGGCAGATTATCTGGACACCCAGGAAGGAAAAAGACTGCCTGTGCTGCATGGACAGGAGGGCACAGAAGGGTATAAGATTCATCCGGATATTGTAAAGGCGGTACAGGAACATTATGCACCGGAAAATGTGATCACGGTGAAAAAGCCGACCTTTGGCAGTCCGGAATTCGGAAAGCTATTGAAAACCATCTGGGAAGAGGTGACGGCTGCAGGAGAGGCAGCGGAGGGTGAATATCCCATGGAAGTGGATTTTACCGGGTTCTGCACCGGAATCTGTGTGTTAAGCAATGTGGTCATGGCAAAGGCATTTGTACCGGAAGCAAGAGTGTGTGTTATTGAGAATGCCTGTGCCTGTGTGACCCCGCAGACCCATCGGACCGCCATTGCTGCCATGGGACCGATCCAGGTGGATGTCATTTAGAGAACATATCCTATTTACATAGCTGTGAATCTAAGAGAGAAAGAGGAAAAATCATGATATTACCACAGATCATCAACAGTTTACTGGAAAACGATATGTATAAGTTCTCAATGGGACAGTGCATTTACCACCAGTTCAGCGCTTATAAGACTACCTGGACATTTAAATGCAGGAATACAGATGTACTTTTTACAACGGAGATGGTGGAAGAGATCAAGGCGCAGATCCGGGCGTATTGTGACTTACGTTTTACGGAGGAAGAATTGAATTATCTGGAAAATGTAAAATGGATCAAAGGTTCCTATGTGGATTTCCTGCGCCTGTGGCAGCCCAGATATGAAGATTTCGAGATCGGAACGGAGGCAGGTTGCGGTCTGACCATCGAGACGAAAGGCTCCTGGTTAAACACTTCCATGTATGAGATACCGACGTTAGCCATCGTTAACGAAGTATTTTTCCGAATGAATTATGATTATGACAGGCTGTATGCTTCCTTCCGGGAGCGGCTGGTGGATAAGATTCAGAAACTTGTAGATGGGACCTATTGTCTAGGTAATTTCAGTGAATTTGGTCTGCGGCGCCGCTTGTCCGCGGAAGCACAGGAACTGGCGGTGCAGGAGCTGGTGGCGCACAATAAGGACTATAAGGACTCTGCCTGCATCGGTACTTCCAATGTCTATCTGGCAAAAAAATGGAATGTGACACCGGTGGGAACCATGGCGCATGAATGGATCATGTGTACCGGGCAGGGCAATCACAAGCACAATCCGGCGTATTCCAACTGGTATGCCCTGGATGCCTGGGTGAAGGAGTATGGTGTATTAAACGGCATCGCCCTGACAGATACCATCACCACAGATTGTTTCCTGAAAGATTTTCAGCTGACCTATTCCACCCTGTTTTCCGGAGTGCGGCATGACAGCGGGGATCCCTTTGCCTGGGGCGAGAAGATGATCGCCCATTATGAGGCTCTGGGGATCGATCCGAAGCGCAAGACACTATTGTTCAGTGACAGCCTGGATTTCGCGCGGGCGGATAGGCTGCGAAAGACTTTCAAGGACCGTGTGACGGTAGCGTTCGGGATCGGCACTTATATCGCCAACGATACCTGTGAGGAGCCTTTAAATATCGTCATGAAGACGACAGCCTGCAACGGCATGGATGTGGCGAAAATCTCCGATACGCCCGGCAAGGAAATGTGCAAGAATGAGGAGTATGTGGATTACCTTACCAGGTGTATCCGGTGGAGACTGGAGCACGACAGATAGGAGCAGAATCAAATTTGAAATTTGATTCGCGGTTCCTCCGACGGAAGGAAACGTCTGCGGAATGGAGATTAGGATGAGTCAGAGATGAAAAGAGCGAAAGAATATGGAATATGAACATATTGAGCATACTTTTGCACCGGTGTATGATGCAGATTCCAAGGTGCTGATCCTGGGGACACTACCCTCGGTGAAATCCAGAGAAAATCATTTTTATTATGGGCATAAACAGAACCGTTTCTGGAAAGTTGTGGCGGATCTGTGCGGGGAACCGGTGCCGGAGACCATTGAAGAGAAAAAGGCGATGCTTCTTGCACATCATATAGCCATCTGGGATGTCATTCAGAGCTGCGACATTAAGGGCTCCAGCGACAGTAGTATCCGGAATGTGGAACCGACGGATATCCGACACATGCTTGCGGAATCGAAGATCACGGGAATCTATGCCAATGGGAATAAGGCGGGAGAACTGTACCGGAAGTACCAGCTGCCGCTTACAGGAAAGGAAGCCACGGTGCTGCCCTCCACCAGTCCTGCGAATGCGGCATGGTCCCTGCAAAAATTATGTGAAGCCTGGCGGAATACCATTGACATAACTGACAAAATTTCATATGATAATATAAATGATACATGAAGTACCAAAAACATACGGGTAAAAGGGGATTATAACATAGAACAGGCCGCACGTCTTTTATGGATGTGCGGTCTGTGTTATAATAAGGAAACTCAAACTTCGCACTTGAATAAGTGTTTATGTACCTTGAAAAATCAATAATAACTGGCAAAAATATAGCATGAAACCGTCTGGTTTTGATATGATTGAGTTGCTAGAAACAATCAAGGAGAAAAAAACAATGATAAAAATTCTTTTCATCTGTCACGGCACTCCAGTTTTACTATAATGCAGGACTTTGCAAAGTTGGGCAGAGTACGGCATAATATGTCGGGAAACCGCATAAATACTACGGTTTGGACTACTAAGGCACATAAGCAGAATCGGGATAAAGGCAAATGTGTGGGGAGGATTCATTAGTAGTAAAAGACTACTTAAAGGTAAATTTTGATGAATAAAAGCCACAATCATTAGTAGCAGTGAGTGCTTCCGGGATTGTGGCTTTTGATTAAATAATATTTTGTTATATTAATTCTTGGTTAATTAGATTGTTTTGTGAAGACAATAAGGTTGTTATTTTGTTTTGTAATTCATAAATTTTTCTGTCGTTATCTTCAAAAAGCTTAACTATTTTTTCTTGTTCATCAAGAGGAATTAGTGGTACTTCGTATGAAGAAATTGTTTCCTTTTTTCCACGGGGCATTTTCATTCCTTTAACATCGGACATGGCCCATTCAAAAAAGGAGTCTGTTCTCATTAAATAATATAAATATTTAGGAAGTACCTTTTTTTCATCATTAACTCTGAATACAAGAACATCAGGAGAACAACCACCATCTTGAGTAGAAAAGTAAATCTTTTTTAAATATGGTCTTATATTAGATACTAAAATGTCACCAATCTTATATTCTATTACCTTATCAACATTTGGAATATTTGTATTTTCAGTTATTCCTCCAAAGCTTTGTAACATATTATCAGTGGTAATATATTTATTAGCTTGAATACTTGAAAAATTGATTCGTGTAGTGATATAACTTGTTATTGAACTGATTTTTACCTTGTCACCAGATATGGTATTCATAATAGCATGTTGATTGGCTATCAAGGAGTTGATAGTAGCCTTATGAGATGAAATCTGGTTTTCTATGTCATTTAACTGATTAACTAGTGAGGTCTGGATGCTCTTAGGTGGAACCGGTATCTTTATAGAGGACATCCTTGAAATGTTAAGATTCTTAACAACTCCTCCGCGAGCACTGTCAAAAAGCTGTTTTTGTGCAATTTCAGATGATAACACATAATAAAAATACTCAGTATCAATACCTGAAGAAATTTCTGATAGTAATAACCATCCGTCATGAATACAACCATCAATTTTCGAAATATACGGACGACCAACACTCATTGAATTAGATACAATAAAATCTCCAGGTTTTACACGTCTTGATTTTTCGGCACCTTCATTTGTTATTTTTTCAGCAGTATGTGTTATGTATTTTTCACCAACAGCAACATCACCTATTTTAATCCAATTGATACCGTTTACATCTTCTGTTAAAAACTTTTCTATCGGTCTAGGTGAGGCACCTCTTGATATTTTAGCTAATTTATCAACTGAAACAATTGGGTATTTGCTTTCTATTGGCGTGATTTTTGATTCAATGCCGCTTGTACGAATAGCTTTATCAAAATCAACACGTGTAAAATCAAGCATATCCCATAAATTATATGTATTGACGTATGGTGCTAGGTCAGAAGGGATTACCGGACTGCCTGTTGTAAAGTTTTCCCTAATAATATGGTTGATTTTATTCGGATTATTAATGTTTATAGGGTCAAACAAAGGTGTATTTATACTTTTTATTCCTTTATTTGCTACAATAAGCTCATCTTCATCAGATTCGGCATTGTTAACACCTAAATACTTAATGCCTTCACTTCCTTTGGCACCACTCCATTCATAGCCTAAGAATGCTTTGGTAAGGTTTTTATCTTCTTTTCCGGCCTTTTTGGGGCTTTGAACGACAACAACAGGACAAGAATTGTTCTTGCAAAGAAGAAAATAATATAGCTTTTCTTTTTCACAGTCTTTTATAAAAGTATCAATAAATGTTTTTAATTCAGCTTCTTTATCAGTATCGGTATATTTCTTTGTTATTTTTTTCTTTTTAATAGCTTTGTATTTTGCATTGTCCTGAGCTCGATTTTCGTATTCGGCGAATATGTCTGCGGTTGGATGGTCAGAACCCTTGAGCCAGTTAGTGTATTCTTTAAAATCTATGCCGCAATGTTCACAGTATTCTAAAACATAATCTGTGTCATCAAAAACAATATCTTTTGTTGAATCGCCATTGAACCATGAATTTACACGATTTAAATAATGTTCGGATATATCAGGATTGGTATTTCTCCTTTTTAGAAACAATGTAGCTGTGCTGGTTCCTGTTTTACCAAAAGTACCACTTCCTAATTCTACAATAGAAACGATTTCAAAGTACTTTAGAAGTATTTCGCGGCATGCTATGTAAATATTTCCGTTTGACAACACACTTGTTGGGAGAATTATAGCAGCAACGCCGTCGCTAGCTAAAAGCTGTTTTGCTCGTTCTATAAAAAATGTTTCTATGCTATTGTTTTTTGAAATGTCTGAAACATAAGCTGAAAGTTCATAGTTTGAACGTTCATTATCGGTTAATGTTTCTAGAAATCCTTTTACACTATACGGAGGATTTGCAATCAATACTTTAAAATGTGAATCAAAAATACGAGCATTATTTGCAAGCGCATCAGCATATATGATTTGAATATCGTCTTGGCCATACATAAATGCTGAAACTTTTGATACCTTAGATAGGCGGTATTCTTTTTCTATACCATATATTTCTTTATAATACTCAGATACGGGTGTTTTTTTGTATTTCTCAATGTACTCCTTGATTGCAGATGCATATTCAGTTAAAAAATGACCAGCACCACAAGCATAATCAATGGCCTTTGGTATTTCTGAATTATCACGTATTATTTCCTCGAGTGGAAGGGATGATACTAAAAATTTAACAATAGGTAGTGGAGTGAAGAATTGTCCTTCACTTTGTTTGACACCATCGTCAAGAAAACCTTCGAATAAATCGCCTAGGAATTGATTTTGCTCTTTTGTCTTCAACTTAATATCCTCAAGCATCTTAACTATTTTCTTTAAGATAACTGCATTCTGATAGAATAGTTCTTCATTATGTACATCTAGAAATGCAAAGTCACTATTGGTGTAGAACTTTAATTGCTTGAAATAATTTAGTACAGTACGTTTGGTAGCATCAGGATCATTTTTGAATAAGTGAAATGCATCGCTTACTTGTTTCTGGTCAATATATGTAACTTGTTCGCCTAAGAATTTTTCCATTCCTTCTTTATATAATTTTTGAAGTCGGTCTTGTAAACTATAATAGTCGTCATAAGCAGCACCTTTCCAATAAAATTGTAATTCAGAAGGGTTTATAGTTTCATCTACGATTTTGGCCAAAAAAAGATTTATTAATTTATCAAAAGCATTTTCGTGACTTCCGACATTATGCTGTCTTAATATGGTAGCAAATTCATGATATTTCTTTTGAATTGAGTCATTATCGACCTCTTCAAGATCATCTACAGTAAACTTATTTTTTCCAACAGTATAGGCGTCAATATCACTTTCAAAAATACCACTAGTTGCATAATCTTGTTGGTAAGTTTCTTTCCATACTTTAAAATAATCTTCCTTATCACCATTTTCCGATTGAACATCTTTAAAACTTTTTAATGATTTGTCAGTTTGCAAATACTCTTCGTTATCAACCATAGAGATAATATTTGTATATCGCTTAAGTTTATTATCGTCAGTAAAATCTGACATATATAAACAAAGAGCTTGTGCCGAACGATATGAATTATAGTATCTGAATAGTTGATCGCCGTCAGCTAATGTCTTTTTCCAGAACTTTTCAAACTCATTTTCTTTTTTACACTCAATTAGCAAGAAGGTTTTTCCGGTATTATCTTTTACCTGGATATCACAGAATCCACCGGTATCATCATGTCCTCCAGGCATAGGTTTTTCGAGCTCAATATGCTCTGGTTTGTAACCTTTATCTAGAAGGCTTGTTATACATTCAAGTACGACAAAATTTTCTGGTTCACTAAAATTACAAGTTGTTTTACGATGTATAATCATACCCTTGTCTTCTGGATATATAATTTTTTCATTTTTAAAATCTACTGTAATACAACAGTCAAAACTAATCCATTCTTTAACATATTCTTCCTTATGAGCCTTTTTTATATAATCTAATGCAAGAAGAACTTGTTTAAGATTTTCTTTCTTTATCATTGAAAGCTACCTCCGTCTACTTATCCCGTGGGGGAGTATTATCTCTGTTTCTTTTCCTCCTAAAGACCGATGCCCCCTCACACACGTTTTTTCGCAAAATTGCATAGGGGGATTCCGGTGTCCTTTAACATATTTTATATAATATCATAGCACATAATCACATATAATAGGCTTACAGTAAATATCACTATTTATTTGTCTTTCCGCCAAATCATATAAATTAATGTGCTTTTTTCTTGCTTTTTTGAGCCTTTTCAATGGCTTTTCGTTCACGGTAGGCCTTTTGCTTTCTAGCATTTCGAACCTTCTGGCATTCTTCGGCATCACAAAATTCCTGTCGGTTACTTTTTCGGATTATGAATTTACCACAGTTTCGACAACGAATCATAATGCCTTCTGTACGATTATCCGATTTGCCTTTATCTTCTGGTGCAGGGTCTTCGGAAAGCATTCTTGCAAGTGCCAGCCATGCAATATCAAACACGGAATTAATATCGGTAGAAAATTCTAATCGGTTAGTGCGAGGATCTACCTTTAATTTCATGGTAAATTCTGGAATGATGTCAATAAGAGTATTCCGCAATTCATCGTAATCGTCATATGGTGTGGTTGTAAATTCTCCGGTTGGAGGTTTTTCTGCCGGATGATTTTTAATGTACTCATTATCAATTCGCATTTCTTCTATGAGATTTCCTTTTGCCTCCCCATAATCTAAGTCATCCGGTACTGCAACAATAGGATGCTTATATTTATCAAAGAAAGAGTAGCCCTCAAAGTATTTCCCTTCCTTGGATAAATCGTATGCGGCTTCGTCATCAGCAATACAGACACCTTCGAGAGCAACATAAAACATGACTGCATTATATAATTTCCCAAGATCATCTAGGAAGGTGTTAATCTCAAATGTTCCGTCTTTCTCCACCATTTCTGCATCGAAGCTATTTATATCAAAAGATTCATTCAATTCAGAATAGATGAAATCAATACTATATGGATGCATATTATTTGTACACCATTCCATTATGAGCTGAGTATATGGGATTTTGTTATCAAAGCTGTTTATCTGCATTGCCAGATTGCAAAGGCTGGCAAGCAGTCCCTGCCCGGAAAGAAAATCTTCTTTAGGGAAAACTGGTTCATATCCGGGACGGCAAAATGGTATTGCACAGTAATCACTGCTTTTATCAATATCAAGTTCGTATTTTTTGAAACGAAAAGGGTGATAAATCAGTTGTCCGACACCACCGACTTCTTTAAATCCTAATATATCTGTTGTTTTATCTGCTTCTGATGGAATCGTCTCATCATTCCAGTTTAATGGCATATCATACCTCATTCCAATCGTTAATTCGTACCCGTTAGCGTTACCGCCAGTTTTTGGACTTCGGTTACATTATAGCTTAAAATATTCATGAAAACAATAAAAAGTTACACAAAATGATGTAACGGATTTGTACCTTGACAATTTCATTCCGTTCTAAATGAACAAGCCTTTGTTCCTGCGGGGACTGGTAGCCGCCAAGAGCGGTAGCAGAGAAACAATTATTGAAGAGACGGACATAACCAACTCTACGGAAGGAGCAACATCTTATGGAGAAAACAACTATGAGTGTGCAGGAATTATCTGCACAGATGGGAATCAGCCTGCCAAAGGCATATGAACTGGTAAAGACACCGGGATTTCCAACAATACGAATCGGAGAAAGAATTTTGATTCCGATTGAAGCCTATAAAGAATGGCTTGTAAGAACATTTATTAACCATTAAACAGGATTGCAGAAAAGGAGGAGGTGAGCAGGATGGGAGATATGACAGTGGATGAATTAAAGGATAAAAAGCTGTGGTTTTTATGGTCAGCAAAACCCAGCAGGAATGGGAAAGTTACCAAAGTTCCATTCGCAGCAAACGGAGGAGCTACAGGAACAGATGATGCACATAAGGGTACATGGGTATCTTTTGATGATGCAGAATCAACCAGAAATCAGTTTCAGGCATCGGGGCTTGGCTTGAAGATTCCGAAAGGCTTCTTCTTATTAGATATAGACCATAAGGATATTTCAGATCCATTTGCACAGCTTATGTTATCTCGGTTTTCTTCCTATGCAGAAGTATCTCCAAGTGGCAAAGGGATTCATATTATTGGTCAGTGTGATATTACAAAACTTCCGGTACATTTTGATGACAGAAGGAAGAAACTTGTGCTGGACAGTGAATATTATCAGAAACGTTCTGATATTGGATTGGAACTTTATATCGGTGATATTACAAACCGATATGGCACTTTTACAGGAAATACGATTAACAGTCTGCCAATAGCTGACTGTACACAGGCGGTTCTTACCACCTTGGATAAGGAAATGAGAAAAAAGCCGAAAGCGAAGTACAGTGCAAAGCGTGATGGAGATAGGGCAGTATTTGATATTGTCTGTGATCTTCGTAAACAGAAGAACGGAGATAAGTTCATCCGGCTTTATGATAAAGGTGATTTCAGTGAATATGGTTCCCAGTCTGAGGCGGATGCTGCCTTTTGTGCTTTGATAGCATTTAGGACAGGAGCAGACCCGGATGCGATTGATGAAGTGTTTCGCAGCTCTGCTTTATATCGAAGAAAATGGGAAAGGAACGATTACAGGGAAAACACAATCAATGCAGGAATTTCAGCCTGTAATGGTGTATTTCACAGGTCGAAAATGGAACATCCTGATTTCATAAAGTTTAATGAACAGCCAGGAGAACCATATGTGAGTGTACCGCTTCTTGCAAAATATGTAAGAGAACATCTGCAATATATTTTAGTCTGGGACAATGGTAAACAGGGACTTTTGAAATATGTATATGAAGGTGGATGTTACAGGCTTTATGCAGATAATATGCTGCTTGGAATCATAAAAAAGTATATTGCTGATTATGATGAGGAACTTGTGAAGATGAGTAAGGTCAATGAGGTGCTTTTGCATATTACCACAGACCTTACATATGTAAGTCAGGATGCATTGAATGCAGATGAGGATATCATCAATTTCCAGAATGGAATTTTGAAGATTACTGCAACTGATACAGAACTGATACCACATTCAGCAGATATACTTTCCACCATACAACTTCCTTGTGAATGGTCGGATGAGTATATTGATACACCTGTATTTGATTCTTATATGGACACGCTTACTAACGGAGATGAGATGGTAAAGCAGCTGTTGATGGAATTTATTGGTGTCTGTATTTCCAATGTGAAAGGCTGGCGTATGAAAAAGGCACTGTTCCTTGTAGGGCAGGGAGATACAGGAAAATCCCAGTTAAAAAGTCTTGTAGAGCATCTGCTCGGCAGAGGCAATTTCATAGGCATTGATCTGAAAGAAATCGAATGCCGGTTTGGAACAGGTGCCATATATGGAACAAGGCTTGCCGGAAGTTCTGATATGAGTTTTTTGTCTGTAGATGAACTGAAAACATTTAAGAAAATGACAGGCGGGGACAGCCTTTTTGCAGAATTTAAAGGCCAGCAGGCATTTGAGTTTACATTTAACGGATTGCTGTGGTTATGCATGAACCGGCTGCCAAAGTTCGGCGGGGATGATGGCAAATGGGTATATGACCGAATCGTGGTAGTTGAATGCCACAATGTGATTCCGAAGGAAATGCAGGACAAGCAGCTGTTAGAAAAAATGTATGCAGAGCGTAATGACATTGTGCAGAAAGCAGTTATGGCTTTGCAGACAGTGATAGCAAATGGCTATCGTTTTACAGAACTAGACAGTATTGCAAAGGCAAGAAAAGACTATCAGAGTTCTAACAGTACTGTGATTTCCTTTTATGAGGAATGTATGTGTCCGTGGGAGAATGCGAAAGTTCCTAAAGTTTGTGCATGACGATGTGGTGTATTGTAAATATTATGAGGTAGTGTACATACTCTTTCATACAGGAATGCGAATCTCGGAATTTTGTGGACTGACGTTGAAGGACATTGATCTTGAGAAAAGGACAGTGAATATCGACCATCAGTTGCAGAGAACGTCAGATATGCGATATATCATCGAAACCACAAAGACAGATGCTGGAACAAGGGTACTGCCGATAACAGAGGATGTAGCAGAAATGTTTCAGGCAATTATCGAGGACAGGAATGCTCCTAAAGTGGAAAAATCCATTGATGGCTACAGTGGGTTCCTTTTCTATGATGATAATGGAATGCCCCTTGTGGCAATGCATTGGCAGCATCGATTCAATCACATGGTCGGCAGATATAATGACATTTATCGGGTGCAGATGCCAAATATCACGCCTCATGTGTGCCGACATACCTATTGCAGTAATATGGCAAAATCAGGAATGAATCCCAAGACATTACAGTATCTTATGGGGCATTCGGATATATCGGTTACAATGAATGTGTACACGCATATCAGCTTTGATGATGCAGAGGAAGAACTGAAACGAATGGAAGATTTCCGAAAGGCATAGGCAGAGATAGAAAAGAAGAACGAAAAACCGATGTCACAGAAGATGTTTAAGGTAATTTAATATGGAAAAGGGATGACGCTCCGGCTTGGCTAGGGCGTTTTTTCTATGGAAAAGAAGTGAAAATGACGATATAATGTTTATATTAAATTTAAGACAAGGATGTATTTTAATGAAACAAGAATATACAGACAAAATGAAATACTATCAAGGAAAAGAATATGAAAATTTTTTGAGAGAAAAATGTGTCTTAGATGCACGTCAGTTTTTATATTCATCACAATTATACTTAAACTATGCCATTATTACTGCAAAACTTTATGAAGACATAGGGAAAAAGAATATTAGTGAGGGTGAAAAAAATCCGTTTTATAATAGCGTAGAGGTATTGGGATGGAATTACAATGCTCATACAATTTTGAACAAATTGACATTGGAGTGGGTATCGCATATTTCAAATTCACTAGATTGTTTGTTGCAATATATTAATGCGTCACTTAATTTAGGACTGAAACAGAAAGCCGTTACTGAAGGAAGTATGCATAGAAAATTAGAAGAAATGCCACAGATAAATAGCTATGTAGAAAAATTATGGGAGAATGAGATTGTTTGCTATATACGTTCTGTATATAATTATGGAAAACATACACTTGACTTATATGGAGGTTCATCACTTGCGGATGTAATTTCTGGACAAAGAGATATACGGATTCCTGATTTTAAGTATCGTGGTAATATATATAAGTCAAAAAGTACAAGTGAGTTGATTGGATATTATGAAAATTTTATTGGATTATATATTGATGTGATGGAGAGCGTTGATTTTGTGTTAAAAAACTCAGAGCCTGTTTGTAATAGATACCATGTAGGGAAAATGGTAGTTGATGGGCATGCTATGGGAGAGTGCGAGAATAAACAAGACATTGTACTTTTTGCAGAGTTTGATAGTGATGGCATACATATTAAGAAATATTGGGTAGAAGATATAAAATTTGAGAATGATAGTGATATTGAAATAATGTTGTCGCCTTCTAAAACAATTGGTCAACATTTTGATGGAATTACATCAATTGAAGTTATAATAAATAAAGATAAGGTTGGGGAACTTCATATGGATAGTGATTGTTTAGAAAACTCTATTTTGCGTTATCATAAATATAAATATGTCGCAGTATAACTTATTTGTTAAATTGTGATAAGAAAGTTAACTCTGTACAAATTTTTCATATAAAGAAAGACATGTTGTAATGGTGAGATATTTATAAATTATGCTTGATTCTCACGATAAAATTACCATAAGGGATGCACACAGTACAATTTTCATTTTAGTATTAAATAAAGAGGAATTCTATGGATAATAAAAATCTTACGTTAAAATGGATAGACACTCTTGGAAATAACAAGATTGTTTTTGAAAGGGGAATTATAGATGGTACAAAAAATAGAGGGATATATGGTATTTTCATTATTGATAATAAACAGCAGACGGAATATTGTGCATATGTAGGAAGAACAGTCAATATCTATAAAAGATTTTTGACAGGCGATGATGCACATTTTGTTAAACTTAGAAAAGGATTATTACAAAATGATAAGGTGATTGAGGCACTAAATGATAAGCATAAAAGAATAGAAGTACGAGTGATTGAACAAATAATGTTTAATTATGAAAACTATTATAAAGATATTCAGTTTATGGCTTCGAGAGAATGCTATTATATAGATCATTACCAAGCTTTAGGTCAGTGTTTAGAACAGTGTCCGGATGGAAGCAATATTAGAAGAGATGTCTGGGAGAATGAAAAAATGCTTAGTAGTAAGGCATAATCTTTTACTACCAACTTTACTACTAACAGGTAGTAACAACTTGTAGGGTTCTGCTCTGATTTGCCACAAACTGTAATTTCAGAGCATATCACAATAACTCCGGAAACCATTGCAAAACAGGGCGTTCCGGGGCAAAACAAGGAGAACCAA
>DLZQ01000001.1:2874-3479 GCA_003447295.1 Lachnospiraceae bacterium | reverse complement strand
ACCTGCTCGCCGTCGGTAAGCCACCCTTCATACACCGGAATGTCTCTCACGATCACAGGAATCTCACAGGATAATGCCTCCAATACCACGATTCCTTCCGTCTCTTCATAACTGAAAAAAGCAAATGCATCCGCACCACAGTACGCATCCCGCAGGATCCCGGACGGTTGGAAACCGGCAAAGATCACATTTTCCGGCTTCTCTGCCACAGCCTTTTTGATCTCTGCCGGAATCAACGCATTGTTCCCGCCCCCAAACCATAGAAAAATAATGTCTGGCATCCTTTTTGCCATTTCCAGAAAATCCTCGATTCCTTTTCTGTGAATCAGATGCCCGGCAGATATCACGACCTTTTTATCCACAGGAAGATGAAAAAATTCCCGGAATCGTCCACCTGCCTGCTCTGTTTTGTGGAAAAATTCAGTGTCCACACCATTGGTCAGTGCGTAAATCTCCCGATGCAGATCATATTTCATTAACAATTCCCGGGAGTATTCCGTTGGTGTGATAACCACATCTCCCTGTCTATAACAATGGCGGATCCATTTTTTGAATAAAGGAGCCGCCAGATTGGAACCGATAAAAGAATTCTTAAAATCTTCCAT
>DLZQ01000001.1:0-2582 GCA_003447295.1 Lachnospiraceae bacterium | reverse complement strand
GTATTGATCTGTACGATATCCGCCTCTTTCCAGACGTCCGTCACGGTCACTTTTGCTGCTCGCAGCATCTTCTCCTGATGGCGGATGGCGCTGCCGACGCCGCTTTTTGCCACCAGTGAAAGTCCGCCTTTATATATATAAATTTTCATAAGTATACTCTCCTATAATAGGTGGAAAATCACCTGAAACAGTGTCGTCAGTCCCAGACTATACAGCGCAATGGAGAAAGGCTTTCCCAAAAAGATGACTGTCACAAACTGTTTCCATGTCATATTCGTCGTTCCGGCGAGATAACAGAGAAAATCATCCGGTGCCACCGGCAGAAAGATTGCCAGTGTAAATAATTTCAAAAATCTCCCCTTTAGCTCCGTCCATGTCAGGTATTTTTCAATCATTTTCCCGGGAAACATCTTGTACAGCACCGGTCTTCCAAGACTTCTTGCTATTCCAAAAGCAATACAGGAACCCACACAGATTCCTATATAATTATAGAAAAATCCCGGCACCGCTCCAAAGAGCAGCACTCCTGCCAGACAGCTGATGCCACCCGGTATGATGGGAAACACCACCTGAACGATCTGGATCAGCACGAAGATCAGTGCACCGATCATTCCGAAACGGTTCACAAACTGCTGCATAGTCTCCACCGATTGGAAAATGCCGCTCTGATAGCTCCAGACTGCCAGTATTCCACAGAGGATCAGACTAACCCAGGATGCAATATTGACGGCTCTTTGCCAGGTGTTTTTCTCTTTCGACCTGTTTTTCTTCGATCTGTCGCTGGTATAGTTGTTCCATGCTTCCCGCAAATCTTTTTTGGGAAAATATTTCTGCGGACTGTTTTGCATAACTGCACATTCCTCTGCGTTCATCATCTTCTTTCTCCTTCCAGTTCTTCAGGTCTTTCAAGAATTCCTCCTCGGTCCGGTACTGCCAGCCGTTTTTGCCCTCTTCCACAACCGCCCGCAGGCATTGATCGCTTCTGCATAATAACGGTAATCCTGCTGCCAGTGCTTCCGCATAGGTAAGCCCCTGGGTCTCACTGGTGGAAGCGCTGACGAACAGATCTCCTGCCGGATAATAAGATGCTACTTCAGCGGGTGATACCATTCCGGTAAAAATAACGCTTTCCGTCACACCCAGTTCTGCTGCCTTTTTCCGTAAAGTCTCCAAATAAGGACCGCCGCCTACAATCATCAGTATTGTGCCGCTCTCCTGAATTTTTTGCTGGTACTCCAGCAATTCTTCCACATTCTTCTCTTTTGCCAGACGACCTACATATAAAAGCACTGTGGTCTTCCGGTCTATTTTATATTTTCTTCGGATTCTCTCCCGGGAATCCGTCCGGGTCTGCGCGTCATATTTACTCAGATCAATCCCCGATGGGATCACTGATACCGGACAATGAATGCCATAGCCTTTTAGTAATGTCTCTATTTTTGTGCTGGGAGCGATCATACTGTCCACCTTCTCGGAGATCTGTCGCGTCAGGAACTGTACCATATCCCTGCCCCATTTCTTGTAAGGGGAAAAATAGTGGGTATAATCTTCGTATACAGTATGGTAAGTATGCACCAGAGGGGTCTTACATTCCTCTGCGATCTTTTTTGCCATGAAAAAGGTAGAAAATTCACACTGGGAATGCACAATATCCGGATTCCACTCTATAATCCCGCGATACAGTTCGCGTCCCGAGGACACCCGAAGTCTTGCTCCCGGATAAATATATCCGGCATTCACGGAACCCATATAGATCACACCCTCTTCTTCGTAGGAATGAGCTGTACGGGACAGGGTCAGGATCTTCACTTCATGTCCTCTTTGCTGTAATTCCTCCCGCAGATTGCATACCGAAGTAACAACTCCGTTGATGGCCGGCTTGTACCAGTCTGTTGTGATCAATACTTTCATCTTTTTTCTCCCTTCCGTTTATTTTCTCTGAATTGATCTCAGCATAACAGACACAGGTAAATTCCATCCGAATAAAATCAAAAGTTTTCCTAAAGTTTCTGTGAGTTTTTTCCAAAATGTGCACTAAAAAACAGCATTCTCCGGAAATTTCCGGAAAACGCCGTTTTTAATCGTCTTTCTATAAAATTATTATCTTTCTTCTCTGAAGTACGCCAGTCCCAGACTTGCGGGGGGCTGATTCTCTCTCTTGCTCCGCATACTGGTGATGACCAGTACCAGTAAGGTCACAACATAAGGGATCATCTTATACAGCTCCTGGTACTCCATATGCTCGATACCGGTGGGCAGATACAGATACAGAATATACAGGCCACCGAACAGGAAAGAAGCAAATACACTGATATTCGGTCTCCAGATAGTGAAGATGACCAGTGCAATGGCAAGCCAGCCTCTGTCACCGAACGCATCGTTGGACCAGACACCGCAGGCATAATCCATTACATAGTACAGTCCGCCCAGACCTGCGATCATACATCCCACGCAGGTAGCGATGTATTTGTACCGGGATACGTTGATACCGGCTGCATCTGCGGTATTGGGAACCTCACCGACTGCTCTTAAGTGCAGTCCGGTTCTGGTATGACTCAGAACATACGATGCCGCAAACGCAA